>JAHCIE010000259.1 GCA_026129385.1 Anaerolineae bacterium | reverse complement strand
CCAGGCTGAACTGAATGACGATCAGCACGGCGGCTACCACATACATGACGACGGTGGCCGCTGAGGCGTAGCCGTAGCGGAAGAGGCCAATGGACTGGTCAAAGATGAACTGGGGCAGGAAATACGTCGCGTAGTAGGGGCCGGTCTCGGTGGTGATCTGGCCGGGGACGAAGGACGCCTGGAAACTGAGGGCGGTGTCGCGGACGGCCAGGAGGAGGAGGGCAGGCGCCATCAGCGGGAGAATGATGCGCCGCAAGGTCGCCCACGCGCCCGCGCCGTCGAGGGTGGCCGACTCGAGCAGGTCGGGCGCGATGGTCTGGCGGGCGGCGAGCAGGAGCAGGAAGCCCTCGCCGATCTGGAACGACCACATGATCACTACGGCGGCCCGCGCGCCGAGGGGGGTGGTCAGCCAGGCCGCGGTGGGCAGGCCCAGCGCGCCCAGGAACAGGTTGAGAGGCCCGAAGCCGGGGTTGAGCAGGAGCAGCCAGACCAGGGCGTAGGCGATGTCGGGTACGAGGGTCGGCAGATAGATGCTGGCGCGGGTAAGGGCTGTGCCACGGCGAGTGCGATTGAACAGGAGGGCCAGGGCCAGGGCGGCCGCCAGCCGCGTCAGGACGCCAAAGAAGGTGAACCACAGGGAGTTGCCCAGGGCGCGCCAGAAGAGGGGATCGGTGACCAGGGTACGGAAGTTCTCCACGCCAATCCACTGGGACGGGCGCAGCATGTCGAAGCGGGTCAGGCTGAGGACGAAGGAGGCCGCCATGGGGCCTAAGATGAGGATGAGTAGCCCAACCAGGTAGGGGGCCAGGAGGAGGAGTACTCCCAGGTGGTAGCGGCGCAGCGGAGACCGGCGGGCCGTCGAGGCTGACAGGGAGGCGCGGGCAGCCATAGGGGTAACTCGTCAGCCAGCCGGCTAAGGTTGTGGAAACAGGTCGATCAGGCGGCCGCCAGATTCCAGCGTGGGCCAGGCTTGCACAAAGGCTTCGCGACCGAGGCCGCGCTGTTGCTCCTCGTCGGGCAGGGTGGCGAAGCTGTGGTCGTCGCCGAACTGGGTGCGGTGGCAGGTGAGCGCGGCCCATTTGGCAGGGATGTAGGCGGTCACGTCGAGGTACAGCTGCACGTCCTCGTCGGGCCAGCCCATGGCCTGGCCTTCGGGGCTGTCGAAGCTGCTGGTGTCCTCGCCTCGCGCGGCCATCTCGTCGCGCCAGGCGCGGATGACCGAGCGCGGGATGACTGAGTATAGCAGACGTTGCGGCTGCCAGGCGACGCCCTGCGCCGGGTAGCGCAGCGCGTCGCCCGCTGCGTGGAAGGCCTCGACGGTGTGGGTGTGGATGGCGATGTGGTCGGGGTGGCCGTAGCCGCCGGTGGGGTCGAAGGTGATGACGACCTGGGGCCGCAGGCGGCGCAGGATACCTACCAGCGTGGGCACGACGACCTCGGCGGGTTGCTGGGCGAAGGCGTCGGGGTGCTCATTGGGCGGCGTCCCGGCCATGCCCGAGTCGCGGTGGTCGAGGAAGATCAGCTCGTGGATGCCGAGGGCAGCGGCGGCGCAGCGCAGTTCGGCCTCGCGGACCTCACCCAGGGTTTCGGGCGTCGCCAGGGTGGGGTCGGAGATTTCGCCCACCTCGCCGCGCGTGGCGCACACGAGGGTGACGTGCGCGCCCTCGGCGGAGTAGCGCGCCAGCGCGCCGCCCATGCCAAAGGCTTCGTCGTCGGGATGGGCGAACAGGGCAAGCAAGGAACGCTGGGTCATAGTAGAGTCCTTCGCGCGACGCCAGAGGGGGGCGGCCAGAGTCAGTAGTAACTAAGACAGGCAAGGGCGACGCATTATTACCCCGGACGGTGGCCGCGTGCGGCTTGCCGGGGGTGGCGCGTGGGAGTATAATTGCGAAGATTTGGCCTAAACGTGGAATGGATATTGTGCGAACGACACGCGAGCGACTGTACAGGACAGACGCTATTGTTCTCAAGCGTCAGGATTTTGGTGAGGCGGACCGCGTCCTCACTGTTCTGACGCCTACGCACGGCAAGCTGCGGGTGGTGGCCAAGGGCGTGCGCCGTACGTCCAGCCGGAAGGCGGGCCACATCGAGCTGTTCAGCCAGAGCGAGATGCTGCTGGCGAAGGGGCGCTCGATGGATGTCATCACCCAGGCCCAGGCGATCAACCTCTTCCGTGCCCTCCACGACGATTTGTTGCGCTTCACGTATGCCAGCTACTTCGCCGAGCTGGCAGATAAGTTTCTGGAAGAGAACGACACTCACCAGGACGTGTACGTTCTACTGCGCGAGGCGCTGGAGGAGTTGGTGGGCGAGGCGAGCGATGCGCGCCTGCCACTGTTGGGTCGCTTCTTTGAGTTGCGACTGTTGGGCCTGGTGGGCTATCAGCCGGAGTTGTTCGTGTGCGCCCACTGCAAGACGCCGCTGGAGGCGCGCGACCAGTTCTTCTCGGCGTCGGCGGGTGGCGTTCTGTGCCCGGCCTGTCGCCTGACGGAGCGCGATGCCATGTCGCTGCCACTGACGACGCTGAAGGTGCTGCGCTTTGTGCAGACGCGCGACTACCCGGAAGTGCGGCAGTTGGCGCTTAGCCAGGAGATTCATCAGGACCTGGAGCGGTTGCTGCTGCGCTATCTGACGCACGTCCTGGAGCGGCAGTTGAAGTCACCGGAGTTCTTGGAACTGGTCCGCCGGCAGGCCCTCGGCGAACCAGTTCGCGTGAGAAGCTCTAGCTAGGAAGTGCGGGCGCATGTATTGTCCATGAAGACTACGGCGTACTTTGACAGTAGCGTCCTCGCTCGCCGCCCGTATCTTCGGATGGAGTGGATTGAGGCTGTTCTACTCAGCCCTGTCAGCATTGTCGTTCAGCCCAATGGGCGTATCTGTCGCTGGGGGTTCATACCGGAACTCGGTAAGTATCTGCGAGTTGTGACCGAGCCGGACGGCGAGACGGTACATAATGCCTTTCCAGATCGTGGGTTCAGGCCAAGCGGGTAGAACGGAGTTGACCCAGTGATCGTACAGTATAACGTTGACAGTGACATGCTCTACATCAAGCTCGCCGATGGAGTGAGCACCGAATCTGAGGAGGTCGCGCCGGGTGTGGTGCTCGACTTCGATGCCTCAAATCAGGTACTGGGTATCGAGATTGAAGATGCCGGCAAGCGTATCGATTTGTCTCGGCTGGAAGTCGCATCGCTGCCCCTGGCCCATATGACCGTGAGTCGTCCAGCTCATACCCCGACCTAGCTACCTGACACCTAACTTCTGACCCCAGAGTACCCCATGCAAGCACTCAACTTCCAAGACATGATCGCGCGGCTGCACGAGTTCTGGGCGCGCCACGGCGCTCTCATCTGGCAGCCGTACAACGTCCAGGTCGGCGCCGGCACCGGCAACCCGGCTACCGCGCTGCGCGTCCTCGGCCCTGAGCCGTGGCGCGTCGGCTACGTCGAGCCATCCATCCGCCCCGACGATGCGCGCTACGGCGAGAACCCCAACCGCATGCAGATGCACTACCAGTATCAGGTCATCCTGAAGCCCGACCCGGGCAACCCCCAGGAGTTGTACCTGGACAGCCTGCGCGCCATCGGCATCGATCCCGTGGAGCACGATATTCGCTTCGTGGAGGATAACTGGGAATCGCCCGCGCTCGGCGCGTGGGGCCTGGGCTGGGAGGTGTGGCTCAACGGGCTGGAGATTACCCAGTTCACCTACTTCCAGGAGGCGGGCGGCACGCGCCTCGACCCGGTATCGGTGGAGATTACCTACGGCCTGGACCGCATCGCCATGGCCCTGCAGAAGGCGCGCCACTTTGCCCAGTTGTGCTGGACCGACACTATCTCGGCCGGCGACGTCAACCTGCGCGGCGAGTACGAGCACTCTGCGTACTACCTGGACGTGGCCGATGTCGCGACCCAGCTACAGTTGTTCGATGTCTACGCCCAGGAGGCGGAGCGCTGCCTCAAGGCGGGGCTGGCGCTGCCCGCCCACGACTACGTGCTGCGCATGTCCCAGGCCTTCAACGTCCTGGACGCGCGGGGCGCGGTGGGCGTGACGGACCGCACCCGCTATTTCGGCAGGATGCGCCAGCTCTCGCGCGAGGTGGCCCAGACGTATCTGGCTCAGCGCGAGGAGATGGGCTACCCGATGCTGAGGCTGGCATTCGACGACGGACGACCGACCACTGACCACGCTGAGACCGGCGCGGCCTCCATCCCGCTGCCGAAAGAGCCGACGGATTTCGTGCTGGAGATTGGGACGGAGGAGCTGCCCGCGAGCGACGTACAGACCGCACTGGATGCGCTGGCGGTGGCCTTCCCCAGGGCGCTGGATGATGCGCGGCTGGCCCACGGCGCGATTGTCGTGGAGGGCACGCCGCGCCGCCTGGCCGTGTACGTGCATGACCTTGCCCCTCGTCAACCCGACCGCGAGCTTGAAGTCTTCGGCCCGCCGGCCCAGGCCGCCTTCAAGGACGGCCAGCCCACCCAGGCCGCCATCGGCTTCGCTCGGGGGCAAGGTGTAGCCGTCGAGCAGGTCCAGGTGCGTGAGCGCGAGGGCAAGCGCTATGCGATGGTTGTCAAGGCCGAGGCGGGCCGCGCGGCGGGCGAGGTCATCGCAGAGCTTGCGCCTAAACTCCTGGCCGCGCTGCCCTTCGCCAAGGCGATGCGCTGGAACCGCAGCAATATCCCCTTTTCGCGGCCCATCCGCTGGCTGGTTGCCCTGCACGGCAAGGCTGTGGTGCCGGTCGAGTACGCCGGTGTGCACGCCGGGAGCGTGACGCGCGGGCTGCGGCCCCACGGCTCGCCGTCCCTCGCCATCGCCCAGGCCCAGGACTATTTCAAGGTCATACGCACGGCGGGCATCGTCATCGACCCGGCCGAGCGACGGCGGCTCATCCTGGACCAGGCGCAGCGGCTGGCCGCCGAGGTCGGCGGCGAGGTTCCGGTCGACCCCGGCCTGCTCGACGAGGTGGTGAACCTGATCGAGCAGCCGGTCGCTATCCGAGGCTCCTTCGAGAAGGAGTATCTAGAGCTGCCCCAGGATGTGCTCATCACCGTCATGCGCAAGCACCAGCGCTACTTCCCCATCCTGCGCGATGCGTCGATCCTGCCCTACTTCATTGCCGTCGCCAACGGCAACGCCGCCCACGCCGCCAACATCCGCGAGGGTA
>JAHCIE010000258.1 GCA_026129385.1 Anaerolineae bacterium | reverse complement strand
GCGGCGATGAGGAATAGAAGGATGAGGAAGCCCCAGAAGTTCCGCATCCCGCCTCCGGCTAGGCCCGTTGGGCAAGAGGAACCGGAACCGCGGCCAGGATTTCAGTGATGATGCTCGGCGCGGTACGGCCGCGCAACGCGCTCTCCGGCTTGACGAGCAAGCGGTGGGGCAGGGCCGCCGGGGCAAGGCGCTTGATATCGTCGGGCACAACATAGTCGCGGCCGCGCACGGCGGCCCACGCCTGTGATGCCTTGAACAGGGCGAGGGAGCCGCGCGGGCTGGCCCCCAGCGCCACGTCGCGGTGGCTGCGGGTAGCGGCGACCACGGCGGTAATGTAGTCCACCAGGCTGTCGTCCACGTGAACGTCCCACACGGCGGGTTGGGCCGCCAATACGGCGTCGGCGGCAGCGACCGGGCGAATGCTGCCGATGGGGTGTTGGCGTTGCAGCGTGCGCAGGATCTGGCCCTCGTCGGCCTGGCTCGGGTAGCCGAGGCTAAAGCGGAGCAGGAAGCGATCCAACTGCGCCTCTGGCAGCGGGAACGTGCCTTCGTACTCGATAGGGTTCTGGGTCGCCATGACCAGGAAGGGGCGCGGCAGGGGATGGGTTACGCCGTCGGCGCTGACGGTGCGCTCCTGCATGGCCTCTAGTAGCGCGGCCTGGGTGCGCGGCGTGGCGCGGTTGATCTCGTCGGCGAGCAGGATATGGGTGAAGACCGGCCCAGGGCGAAATTCGAAGCTGGCGGTGGGCTGGCGGTAGACGGAGACGCCGGTCACGTCGTTGGGCAGCAGGTCGGGAGTGCATTGCAGGCGCTTGAAGTCCATCGCCAACGACTGGGCCACGGCCCGCGCCAGCATCGTCTTGCCCACGCCCGGTACATCTTCCAGGAGGATGTGCCCTTCGACCAGCAGCGCCACAATCAGCAGCTCGATGGCCTCGCGCTTGCCGATGATGACGCGCTCGACGTTGCCGACGAGAGCCTGCGATAGGGACTGTACCGTGCTGAGATCCGCCATCCGCCCTCCGCGCGCGCTACACGTTGCCTTCAGATTGTAAGCCCGTTGGTCATGCGTGGCAAGGCGACTCGTGAGGCGTGGTACGTGAGGCGTGACCCTGAGAAGACCTCTTCTCACGTTGCACGCCTCACGCATCAGCCCCCTGCAATTCACGACCACCAGAACCACACCCTTCCCCATGTTTGGCCCGACTCGTGCATCGTGCTACAATTAGGCTACGTAACTTGCGCAGGAGGATTGAACCGCATGATAGAGGAAACCCAGGTGGAGGCGATGGTGGTCGAGGAGCTGGCCGCCTCTACCGAGACGGTCGAGACGCCGGTGGTTGCCGTGGCGGCTGAGAAGGCAGCCAGGCCCCCCGCTCCCCGTCGCCTACGGTTGGACGAGTTGAAGCCCGGCGCGGTGGTGCCTGGCACGGTCAAGAACATCGCCCAGTTCGGCGCTTTCGTCGACATTGGCGCCGAGCAAGATGGCCTGGTGCACATCTCCGAGTTGTCGGAGAACCGCGTGCGCCGCGTCGAGGATGTGGTCAAGGTCGGCCAGGCGGTGGAGGTGACGATTCTGGAAGTCGATCCCAATCGCCGCCGCATCAGCCTGTCGATGAAGTCGCGTGACGACGTCTACGACCCGCCGCCGGTTCAAGATGACGATCGTGAGCCGACGCTTACCACCATGCAGGCCGCCTTTTTGAAGGCGCAGCAGAAGGCGCAGGCCGACGCGAAGGCCAAGAAGGCCAGCGACGCCGACGCCAGGGCGCGCCAGGACCAGGAAGAGATTCTCAATCGCACGCTGAACCAGCATCGCGATCGAAAGTAACCCTGGCACGATCGCCCATGGCTCTGGCCGTCGCTATCCTGGCGGCTGGCAAGGGGACGCGGATGCGCTCGCGCCTGCCCAAGGTGCTCCATCCCGTCGCCGGCCGCCCTATGCTCCAGCATGTACTGCGCACCGCCCACGCCCTCGACCCGACTCGCCTGACTGTCGTCGTTGGCCTGGGCGATGATGTGCGTTCAGCCCTGGACCTGCCGGCTGACATTGTTGTGCAGGCGGAACAGCGCGGGACCGGGCACGCCGTAGCCCAGGCGGAAGTCGCCCTGGCCGGGCGCGCGCAGACTGTCCTGGTGCTGTACGGCGATACGCCTCTGCTAACCGAAGGGACGCTGCGGCGACTGGTGGATGCTCATCACCGCGTTGGCTCGACCATCACGCTGTTGACGACCCGCATCGCCGACCCGGCCCTGCGGCCCAATGGCCGCGTTGTACGGAGCGCCGACGGCCGGGTAGAGGCGGTGGTTGAGCTGGCGGAGGCAACGCCCGCCCAGCGCAACATCGACGAGTGTAACATGGGCATCTACGCTTTCGACGCTGCCTGGCTGTGGCCCGCGCTGGCGCGGGTCGAGCCCAGCGCGGTCAAGGGCGAGATTTACCTGACGTCCCTGATTGGCATGGCGATTGCCGAAGGGCGGGGCGTTGACGCTGTCACCACCGAAGACTATAGCGAGACGCTAGGCGTCGATACGCGCGCCCTCCTGGCCGAGGCGGAAGCGGTGATGCAGCGCCGCCTGGCTCACCACTGGATGGCCGAAGGCGTCACCCTTCGCGACCCGTCGGCGACCTACATCGACGTAGGGGTGGCGATTGGCCCCGACACGACGCTCCTGCCGGGTACACATCTGCTAGGGCGAACCCGCGTTGGCGCGGGCTGTGTGATCGGGCCGAACAGCATCGTGCGCGATGCCGTGGTGGGCGATGGCTGTCGCATCGAGATGGCTGTGGTTGAGGGGGTCGGCGTGCCAGCGGGCATGGCGGTTGGACCCTTTGCCCATCTTCACCCCGGCCAGGCCGGCGATAGCTACGCTGTCTAGAAGGGGCGTGGTCTCGCAGGGGGACCACCAGGAGGAAGGTTTTTGGACCCCAACAGTAGTTACTGGCTCGAGGTGACCCTGTATGCCCTGTTCTGGGCCTTGACGGCCTTTGCCGCCGCCGCTGAGACCGTCATCACCACCCTCAATCGCATCCGTGTGCAGGCTGCTGTCGAGCGTGGCCAATCTCGGGGCGGCGCGCTCAAAGGTATTGTCGGCGACCCTCGTCGCTCCCTCGCCACCGTCCTCGTCCTCAACACTATCGGTCTGATTGGCGGCGCTAGCTCGGCCATGCTATTGGCAGTGGCGACCACGCCGGGGCCGAGCCAGTATTTCACCGCCATTTTTCTTATCGTCCTGCTGCTCTTCGGCCAATTTATCCCCAAGGCGATCGCCGTCCGCTGGCCGGAGCGGGTCGCGTTGTTTGTCGCACGGCCTCTGGACATCCTCGCCACCCTTCTCAGCCCGGTTGTGACTCTCGTCGGCTTCCTCGCCAGCGGTGGCGCATCGACGGAGATGCTGGCCCGCGAGGAAGAGCTGCGCTTGCTCGTCGATGTCGGTGAGGAGGAAGGACTGATCGAGGAAGAGGAACGCGACATGATCGAGGGGGTCATCGACCTGGGCGATACCTTCGCCCGAGAGGTGATGGTCCCGCGCATCGATATTGTCGGGGTAGAGATGGACACGCCACTCCGCGATGCGCTGGATATGATCATCAAGGCGGGCCACTCACGCGTGCCCATCTACGAAGATACTATTGACCACATCATCGGCCTGCTGTATGCCAAGGATATCTTGCGCATCATGCGCGATGGTGGGCCGGAGCCGGCGCTACCGCAGATAATGCGCCAGGCGTACTACATCCCCGAGTCCAAGCCCATTGACGATCTCCTGAGCGACTTCAAGCGCATGAAGGTTCACATTGCCATCGTCGTCGACGAGTACGGTGGCACGGCTGGTCTGGTGACCATTGAGGACCTGCTAGAGGAGATTGTCGGCGAGATTCAGGACGAGTATGATGTCGAGGGGCCGATCAGCGAGACCATCTCGGCCCGCGAGACGATCTACGATGCCCGGGTCGACCTGGATGACATCAACTATGAGCTGGACCTGGACCTGCCGACGGACGACAGCGATACCCTGGGCGGTCTGATCTACAGCCACCTGGGGCGCGTGCCGGAGGTAGGCGACGAGGTGCAGGTGGGCAACGTGCGGCTGACAGTGCTGTCGATGGACGGGCGGCGCATCGGTCGCGTCAAGCTTGTGACGGAGCCGTCCGTCGAACCAGGCAGCGACCCGCCTGACGGCAGCGTGGACGCGACCGCCGAGGTCGGGCGAGAGGAAGAAACATGGGACAAGCCGCGACCGATGAATGGAACGGCCTCGCCGAGCGCCTCATAGCCCAGGCGACCGAGGCGCAACGCCGCGCCTACGCGCCCTACTCTCACTACCCTGTCGGCGCGGCTCTCCTGACCCGCGCCGGCGTCGTCTATACGGGTGTCAACGTCGAGAACGCGGTGTTCCCGCTGACGACCTGTGCCGAGCGCACGGCTGTGGCATGTGCGGTGTCCGAGGGGAACACGGACTTCGTAGCCCTGGCGGTGGTGACGCTGGACGGGGGCAGCCCATGCGGCTCGTGTCGCCAGGTGTTGCGCGAGTTCAACGCGGGTGATCTTCGCATTTTCATTGCTACCCCTGATGGGCGCTATCGCGAGCGTCGCCTGGCGGACCTGTTGCCAGACAGCTTTGGCCCCGACAACCTCACCCGCCCATCGCAGTGACGGACCGTCGTCCGGGACTCGTGTAGACAGCGTTGGTCCGGCGTGCTACAATTAACGCCACTACTGTTGTCGACAAGTGTACTGTCGCCGTCAGGCGGCCGTCCTGCCTCGCGTGCTGCTACCCCTTCGTACACTGCCAAGGAGATACTTTGTGAGTGCGCCAGCTTCCTTCAAGGTCATTGGTCAAAGCATCAAGTTGCCGGATGGCCTGGAGAAGGTCACAGGTAAGGCTCGCTACGCGGGTGATGTGACCCTGCCGGGTATGCTCCACGCGCGCCCCGTGCTTAGCCCCTATGCCCACGCGACCATCGTGTCCATCGACACCAGCGCCGCCGAAGTTACCCCCGGTGTCGTGGCTGTGCTGACGCGCGACACCATCCCGTTTCATCGTCGCCCTCATAGCCGCAATAGCGCCATTCTGGCCCGCGACCGTGTCGTGTTTCGCGGCCAGCCGGTGGCCCTGGTGGTCGCCGAGAGTGAAGCCGCCGCTGCGGATGCTGCCGATCTGGTGATGGTCGAGT
>JAHCIE010000257.1 GCA_026129385.1 Anaerolineae bacterium | reverse complement strand
GCGCCGACCGCCGCGTCGAATGTCAAGATGGCGCTGCGTTTCAATGGCGAGCGCGCCTATCGCGCCGCGCTGGACCAGTGCAGCATCGGCCCACGCCCGCCCGGCAGCCCGGAGCTTCAGAAGACCCGCGACTACATCATCAATACGCTCAAGGACGCTGGCTGGCAGGTCGATCTAGAGAAGTTCACCCACCAGGGCGTCGACGCCGTCAACATCGTCGGGCGGAAGGGCCAGGGGCCGGTCACCATCCTCGGCGCGCACTACGACACGCGCCCTATCGCCGACAAGGACCCTGACCCGGCCAACCGCCAGAAACCCATCCTGGGCGGCAATGACGGTGCGAGCGGCGTGGCCGTCTTGCTGGAACTGGCCCGCGTGTGGGCCGACAAGCCGCCGCCCGGCGAGACGTGGCTGACCTTCTTCGACGTGGAGGACATGGGCGATATGCCCGGCTGGGATTGGGGCCTCGGCGCGGCGTATATGGCGCAGCACCTGACGGTGACGCCCAAGCAGATGATTCTAGTCGATATGATTGGCGACGCTGACCAGCAGATCTACCTGGAGAAGACCTCGACGCAGCCGCTGCTCAACCGCATCTTCGACGTGGCCCACGAGCTGGGCTACGACCAGTGGCTCATCCGCCAGCCACGCTGGGCCATGAGCGACGACCATACGCCCTTCTTGCAGCGCGGCATCCCGGCCGTGGACCTGATCGACTTCGACTACCCCTACCATCATACCCTGGCGGACGACTGTACGAAGATCGCGCCCGCCAGCCTGGAACGGGTGGGGAAGACGTTGGAGTTGTTCATGAACCGAGGGGGCTAGACGACGAGGCGGAGCTGGATACGCCCGACGCCGATGACGTCGCCGGGGCTGGCGGGTTGGGGGCGCACGATGCGTGCGCCGTTGACATAAGTCCCGTTCCGGCTGTTGAGGTCCTCGACCCACCATCGCCCATCGCGCAGATTGACCAGAGCGTGCTGCGAGGACACGGTGGGGTCGGCCAGGACAATGGTGTTGGACAGGTCGCGCCCGATGGCCGTCACGGGCACGACGTTGAAGCTCTCGCCAGGGCGAAGATCGCTGCCGCCGCCGTCGTGCACGACCAGGCGGGCCAGGGGTCGCGCGACGGTGGCCGCCTGTTTGGCCGTGGCCCGCAGGTCTCGCCACAGCGTCCATACGACCGCGCCCAGGAACACGTAGAGTAAGGCCAGTAGCCCCAGGCGCAAGCCGAGAATCAAGGCGGCCGAAGGGGTGTCGGACATGCTACGACTTGCGAGACGACGGGGTGGAGGGCGCAGTGAGGGCATCGGAGGTAGGCGCTGGGGCCATGCGGAACACCAGACGCTGCCCGCCCAGGGATAGCACGTCGCCATCGCGCAGGACGACTTCTTGAACGGGCTGGCCGTTGACCTGCGTGCCGTGGCGGCTGCCTAGATCGCGCAGCACGTAGCGCCCGTGGCGTTGTTCGACCTGGGCGTGGCGGCGCGAGACGCCCGTGCCCTCGAGAATCAGGTCGTTGTCGAGGGCGCGGCCAATGGTCAGGCGCGCCGTGCGCAGCGGAACCTCCCGCACGCTGTCCGACAGCCACGCCATCTGATCGGGGCTGGCATAGGCGGCCGCGGCGGCCTGTACCTGCGCGATCTGCAACTCCTGGGTCATGCCGGGGCCGCTGACGGAGATGCCTTGCGCATCCACCAGTTCGGCGACGACTCGCGCGTCCCCTGCCTTGACCGCCGCGTCGGCTTCCAGGTGGACGTGGGGACGGCCGACAAAGCTGAACTGGCGGCGCTCGGCGACCTCGGCCAGGTAGTTGGCAAGCTCCTCTTCCAGCGCGCCCCGGAAGGACTCGAACTCGCCATAGTTGACCGGATTCAGCCGCACTATGTAGTGGTTGGGGACGAAGACCTTGCCCGCCCCTACCGTCTGGTGGTCGTCCATCACGCGCGCCAGACGCTTGGCAAGCTCGATGGGTTCCAGGCGACCCCCCATCCAGCGGCCCAGTGAGCCTTCCAAAAGCTGCTCGGCAAACGTCTCGAAGCGATCCAATCCCTTCATCGCCTGTCCCTCACGCGCGGCTGTTGGCGCTAATGATAGCCTGACAGCAGGGGAACCGCAAGCAGCGCCACAACTTGCGTTGGCAGGCCCGGATGGGCGGTTAACTCGTCGCTGTGGCGCGGCGCAGTAGGAAGAAGACCAGGACGCCCAGCCCCATGAGGGCCAGCAGCGTGCCGCAGCACGACAACGCCAGCAGCGCTACCCACAGCCACGGGAGACCTACGCCGATAGCGCTCACGGTGGGCTGGCTGGCCGGGCCTGTCGCAGCGGGCGGACGAGTCGGCTCGATGACTACGACGCTGTCGTCGGGCAGCAGGCCGAGCCGTCCATCCTGCATCGCGGGTGGCAGGTTATTCGGGTCGTCTTTGAGCGCCGCCACCGCGTAGATCGGGCGGCGCGGCGGGCCGCCGCCGGGCGCCTGGAACGTCTTTGGCGCGCCAACCGTCAGGACGCCGACCTGCACACGGGACAGACCGTCCTGACCCACCTCGCCGATGCCGGTCTCATCGTTAACGAGAATCTCGAAGCGGCAGCCCTGTGCGTCGCATATGGTCCCGCCGCGCCCTACCTCGTGGGTATTGAAGAACACAACCACCATCTTGTCACCCGCCGGCTGCCCATCCTCGCCCACTACCTCGCCGTGGAAAATGACGGTATGGCCCTGAGCCGTCGCCGGTGATGCGGTCGCCAACGTCCCCACCAGAACCATCAACAGAATCCAGACTTGTCGCATACGCCCTCCAACCCGGCTGTCTATCATCGTTTCGTCTATAGTCCAGGTAACACAACGCCTGCCGTGCGCCAAAGATACGCGGGTCGCCCGTGGCGGGTTGTTCACGCGGGGTGGCGCTCTCGCCGCTTGCCCTCCGCGCCTGTATCGGATATACTCTCTCTGCACCCCACCCCCCTGGGGAGGGGGTAAGAAAGCGCCAGGCCCCGCGTCCATTGTGTGTGCAACACATACGCCCATCGGCCGATTGAGGACACGACAGTGCAAGACGACAACAAGCGCGAGATTATCAACCGCCTGCGCAGCATCCAGGGCCACCTCAAGGGCGTCGAGCGTATGGTCGAGGAGGATCAATACTGCATGGATATCCTCGCCCAGACTCGCGCCGTGGAGCGCGCCTTGCAGAAGCTGGATGGGGTCATTCTCCGCAACCACCTGAATACCTGTGTGACGACAGCCATCCAGGGTGACAGCCCCGCCGAGCGCGAGCGCGTCATCGGCGAGCTGATGCTGGTGTTCGAGCAGTCCGATAAATTGTGACCGACTGGCTGCGTCTGCAGCCGCCACTATCAAGGCGCCTTTGCGCCAAAGGAGATTCTTCCATGTCGACTGTTACGCTTACTGTCCCGAACATTTCCTGCGGTCATTGCGTCAACACCATCCAGCGCGAGCTCAAGATGGTGGCAGGTGTTGCCGATGTCAAGGCTGACGCCCAGACCAAGCAGGTCGTCCTGGATGTGCAGGACGAGGCGACCCTGGCCGAGGCGAAGAAGACGCTGCTTGAGATCGGCTATCCACCGGCGTAAGACTGACGTGGGACGAAGTACCAAAGACCAACCCGATGCGTTACTATTGGTCTTCGGTCCTTCGTCCTTGGTCCCTAGATTGGAGTCAGTCATGGCCCAACGCATCGAACTTCCCATCACGGGCATGACGTGCGTGAATTGCTCGCGCACGATCGAGCGCAGCCTCAAGCGCACGGCCGGCGTCGACGAGGCGCAGGTGAGCTACGCCGCCGACAAGGCCGACGTAGCCTACGATCCCGCCGTCACCTCGCCGGTTCAACTGGTCGAGCAGGTACGGGCGGCGGGCTACGATGTGCCCCTGGCCGTCGCAGACCTGGCGATTACAGGTATGACGTGCGCCAACTGTGTCAACACGGTGGAGCGCAGTCTCAAGCGCGTATCCGGTGTCACGTCGGCCAGCGTCAACCTGGCGACGAATCACGCCCGTGTTGAGTACATCCCCGGCGTGGCTCGCCGTGCTGACCTGGTGAAGGCCGTCGAGGGCGCAGGCTACGGCGTGGTACAGGCCGCCGAGGGCGAGGACCTGGTGGACGCCGAGCAGCAGGCCCGCGAGGCCGAGATCCACTACCAGGAGCGCCGCCTGAAGGTGGGCCTGCTGTTCACCATCCCGCTCTTCCTCCTGAGCATGGCGCGCGACCTGATGCACCTGCCCGTCGTTGGCGATGTGATTCACATGGGCTTCGGCTGGCTGCATCTGGACGCACCCTGGTGGCCGTGGGTCTTCATGGCGCTGGCGACACCGGTGCAATTCTACGTTGGCAAGCAATTCTACGTCGGCGCGTACAAGTCGCTGCGCAACGGCACAGCCAACATGGACGTGCTCGTCGCGCTTGGCTCGTCGGTGGCTTACTTCTACAGCGTATTTGTCACCATCAGCGCGACCTTCGGCGGGCAGCAGGTGCTGGGCTTCACCATCCCCCGCGTCGAGGGTCACGTCTACTTCGAGACGGCGGCCGTCATTATCACCCTCATCGTCCTCGGCAAGCTCCTCGAAGCCCGCGCGAAGGGTCGCGCCAGTGAAGCCATTAAGTCCCTGATGCGCCTGGCTCCTAAGACGGCGACACTCTTGCGCGGCGACGACGAGATTGTGGTTGCCGTGGACGACGTCGAGGTGGCCGACCGGTTGCTGGTGCGCCCCGGCGAGCGTGTGCCTGTAGACGCTGTCGTCGTGGACGGCGCGTCGACGGTCGATGAGTCGATGCTGACGGGCGAGAGTATGCCCGTTGAAAAGGCGGCGGGTGCAGAGGTGGCAGCCGGTACGGTTAATCAAAGCGGCCGCCTTGTCGTGCGCGCCACGCGCGTGGGCGCCGACACGGCGCTGGCTCAGATCATCCGCCTGGTCGAGCAGGCTCAGGCGTCGCGCGCTCCCATTCAGCGCCTGGCCGACGCCGTATCCGCCCGCTTCGTGCCCGCCGTCATCGTCATTGCCGCGCTGACCTTCATCGCGTGGTATGCGCTGACGGGCGACGCGACCCGCGCTATGCTCAACATGGTTGCCGTGCTGGTGATTGCCTGCCCGTGCGCCATGGGCCTGGCGACGCCCACGGCTATCATGGTGGGAACGGGGCGGGGTGCGGAGCAGGGCA
>JAHCIE010000256.1 GCA_026129385.1 Anaerolineae bacterium | reverse complement strand
TAATCGCGCTGGGGGCATCGAACGTGTCAGCGGGCCTGTTCCAGGGGTTCACAGTGGACGCCAGCCTGTCCCAGACGGCGACGGCCGACGCGGCCGGGGCGCGCACCCAGGTTTCGTCGCTGGTGACGGCGGCCGTGGTCATCGTGACCGTAGCTTTCCTGGCCCCCTTGTTTCACAATCTACCCAACGCCGCCCTCGGCGCGATCGTCATCACCTCGGTGATCGGGCTGATGGACGTGGGCGAGATGCGCCGCTATTACGCCTCGCGCCGTACCGACTTTGTGGTGGCCCTGGCCGCGCTGCTCGGTGTCATCACCACCGACGTGCTGACGGGCCTGGTGATCGCGGTGTTACTGTCGCTGGTCATGCTCCTCTATCGCGCCAGCCGCCCCTACATCGCCACCCTCGGCCGGGTACCGGAACAGCCAGGTGAATACTCGGATGTCAGCCGCCACCCGCGCTACCCGCAGGTGCCTGGGATGCTCGTGCTGCGCGTCGACGCGCCCCTGTACTTTTTCAACTCCAACGTGGCGCGCGACCAGATTCTGAGCCAGGTGGCGGCGACACAGCCGGGCGCGGTGGTCCTCGACCTCGGAGCCAGCGCCGACCTGGATATCTCCAGCAATGACATGCTGCAGGAACTGGCTGGGACTCTACGCGGCGAAGGGGTGGCGTTGCTGTTGGCCCAGGCGCGTGGCGCGGTGCGCGACCGGCTGCGCAAGACGGGCGCGATGACTGTCATCGGCGAGGAAAATGTCTACCGCAGCGTCGACGGCGCGGTGCAGGACTTCCAGGGCCGGCGCGGGGCAGATGCCCCCGACGCCTCGCCCGCCAGTCCTGACCTCGATTAGGCGCGTCCCCCCTGTCCGATGACTTCATCCAGCTGGCGGAGTTGCTGGGCGTAGATACGCTGCATAAAGAACGGTGTGAGTAGCCGCTCGCCGTAGCCGGCCAGGCCGCCCCGGCTGGTCCAATCGGTGGCGATGGTCACGCGCGAGCGCTGCCCGCCGTCAATGGGGTCGACGGTGAAGGTGGTGGTGAGGCCGGTCGTCAGGTCAGTCTCCGCCAAGACGCGCCCCGGCTGCGGCTCGGCAACGCGCATGTGATACTTCGTCGCCGTGCCGAGAACCGTCACCGTGACGCGAAACACGGTTCCTGCTCCTTGTCCCCCCTGTTCGATCGTCAGATCCGAAAAGGTCGGCTTGGGCAGCGCCTGGGGGTGGCCGGTTCGATAGTCGGCCAGGGTGGCGTAGACGACGGAGGGCGGGGCATTGACGATGGCGGACGCTTCAGCGTGAGCCTGGGACATGGCGGTGATTCCTGATCGGCATGGGTAGCGGGGCATATGGGGCGCGCGTGAGTATAGCACCATATCAGCGCGTGTCTAGATGGGACTATCGCGCCGGGTTGCGCGTATAATTGGGTGTACCGCCGTCTAGATTGAGAGACCAATGCCTTACGATCACGTGTGGCGACGGCGTTTCGCCGCCACTTGCCTGCTCATCTTGCTCACCCTCGTCGCGACGCACTCTGCCAGCGCCGCTCCGTCCAGCGTGGCCCCCAGCGACGAGCCAGCCTCGCTACCGGCCGTGCCCCAGGCCGATCCCTTCTTTGGCGTGGTGCAGGCTGTCTCCGCGCCAGACCTGGCCCAGGCGGCCGGCGTCAGGTGGGAGCGCGTCGTGTTTAGCTGGAAGGATTTGCAGCCGCTGCACCAGCACGACGTGCTGGTCGAGCGCGGCTTTCCGCCTAACAAGCTGAAGGCCGAGCGCGCTCGCGGCTTCGACGTGGTCGGCGTCGTCGTCGATACGCCGGCGTGGGCCATCGACGACCATCGCCAGGGCGCGCGAGGCATTCCCAAAGGCCTGGACAAGCCCTGGAACGACCCCGACAACGTCTGGGGCAACTTCATGTATCGACTGGCGACCGAGTACAAGGGCACGGTCGATCGCTGGATCATCTGGAACGAGCCGGACGTCTACGACGCCCAGGGCCACGCCTTCTGGGAGGGGACGCCGGCCGACTACGCGCGGCTGCTCAAGGTGGGCTATCAGGCCGTCAAGGCCGCCAACCCTGGCGCGAAGGTCTACATGGCGGGCATGGCCTACTGGTTCGACAAGGAAGCCGGTCGCCCGCTCTACATCCAGGGGGTGTTGGAGGCGTTGTCGCGCGATCCCGAGTCGGTCGCCAATGGCTGGTTCTTCGATGGCATCATCGTCCACAGCTACGGTAGCCCCCTCAACGCCTACGCCCTGCCAACCCTGTTCCGCCAGCAGCTCCAGAAACGCGGGCTGAACAAGCCGGTGTGGATCGGCGAGGCCAACGTCGTGCCGGCCGACGACCCGGCCGGGCGTCTGTCGCGCGCCGACCAGCGCGCCAGCCTGCAAGAACAGGCGGCGTGGGTCATCCAGACAACCGCCCTGGCCCGCGCGGCGGGCGTCGAACGCTTCGAGGTCTACAAGATGCGGGACGAGGGCGCGGACAACGGCATCCATTGGGGCCTGGTCCGCGACGATGGCAGCGTGCGCCCGGCCTACGTGGCCTATCAGGTGGCGGCGCGGGAGTTTGCGGGCGTGACCAACGCCACCCTGTTCTGGCAGGACTCGGCCTCCCCGCCCACCGCCGAGCAGGTGCAGTCGCTCCTGGCGTCGAATGCCACGCGCTGGCAGTTCATCTGGCCGGGGAAACTGGTCGGCGTGCGGATGCAGCGCGGCGACAGCCTGGTAACCGTGATCTGGAACACCACCCGCCAGCCCATCACGGCCTTCGTGCCCGGCGACGCGGCGCGCGCCCTGGACAAGGCGGGCCGCCCCGTGACCCTGGCTCCCGTAGAAGGTGGCTACAAGGTGGACCTGGCCGCCGCGACCCACGACACGGATAACCGTGACCCGTCGATTCTGATGATTGGCGGCGATCCCGTCATCATCGTGCAGGCCGGCGCGGCGGCCGACACGCCGCTACCCCGGCTGGTGGATGCGTGCTTTGGCGCGCCGGGCCTCGGTCAGGCGGGCTGGCAGGCCGACACGGGCTACACCGTCGGTGGCGGCTGGCTCGACTTCTACCAGGCCAACGGTGGGCTGACCATCTTCGGCTACCCGCGCAGCCCTGTCATCGTCGACCCGCTGGACAACAAGCAGTGCGTGCAATACTTCCAGCGCGCCGTGCTGGAGTGGCATCCGGAGAACCCGCCAGCCTTCCGCATTCAGCGCCGCCTGCTCACCGAGCTGCTGACCGACCCGGCCGCGCCGGCCGTCGAGCCGGGCGGGCCGAACGGCCCCGACGTATGGTACTTCGCCAAGGGGCCGCAGGGCCTCGGCCACGCCGTCAGCAACGTCGCCCCCGACGGCCTGCGCACCGGCTTCAAGGACTTCTTCGACCGCTATGGGCGCGAGACGACCTTCGGCTATCCGATGGAGGAGCCGACGCGGCGCGGCGATCTGTGGACGCAACGCTTCCAGGCGGGTATCCTCGAGTACCACCCGGAGAACGACCGCGAGGGCATCAAGCCCGGTACTGACCTGCCCTGGCGGACGTGGAGTGTCCAGTTGCGGCTGCTCGGCGACGAGTACATTCAGAAGAACAAGCTGCCCTTCGCGGGCAAGTAGGGGGCCTATGGACGTTTTCGAGGCGGTGCGGACGGCGCTGGCAGTGCGGGAGTACCAGGATGCGCCCATTCCGCCGGATGTGGTGCGGCGTATCGTGGAGGCGGGGCGGCTCACTGGTAGCAGCATGAACCGCCAGCCGTGGCACTTTCTGGTGGTGGAGAATCGCGATACATTGCGCCAACTGGGCGCGCTGGCCCGCACGGGGCCGTATCTCGCCCATGCGCCCCTGGCGGTCGTCGTGCTCATCGAGCCGGGCCGCTTCGGCGTGTCCGACGGTAGCCGCGCCATCCAGTCGATGATGCTGACGGCGTGGGGTGAGGGCGTTGCCTCCAGTTGGGTCGGCTTCATGGGACTGGAGGCGGTCAAGCCGCTGCTGGGTATCCCCGACGACCTGGACGTACTGGCGATTGTCCCCTTCGGCTACCCGGCGCGGGACATCGGCGAGGGCAAGAAGAAGCGCAAGCCCCTGGCCGCCGTCGCCTCCTGCGAGCGCTACGGCCAGGCGTTCGAGTAGGGTCGGACGACCAGGGACCGAGGACCAGTCGGCCGTGCGCGCCAGACGATTGGCCTTCGTCCTTCGTCAGCGTAGGTAAGTCTCGCCCCCCCAACACCCTCCAAGAGGTACACAGCGCAACCTATGGACACACGGGGGAAGCGACCATGACAGACTACGAGAAGCCGACAACCGACGAGCTACGCGAGCGCCTGACGCCGATGCAGTACAAGGTGACGCAGGAGGAAGGCACCGAGCCGCCCTTCCGCAACGAGTTCTGGGACCACACCGAGCCAGGCATCTACGTCGATATCGTCTCCGGCGAGCCGCTGTTTAGTTCGCTCGACAAGTTCGACTCCCATTGCGGCTGGCCCAGCTTCACCCAGCCGCTGGAGGGCGACAACGTCTGGGAGCGGCGCGACACTCGCTACGGGATGGTTCGCGAGGAGGTGCGTTCCCGGCAGGGCGACTCGCACCTGGGCCACGTCTTCACCGATGGCCCCGCGCCGACGGGCCTGCGCTACTGCATCAACTCGGCCGCCCTGCGCTTCGTGCCGCTGGACCAGTTGGAGGCGGAGGGCTACGGCGAGTACCGCGCCCTGTTCGAGTAAGGTCAAGAAGCAGCGAGCCGCTCCCAGACGGGGGCGGCTCGTTCTGTTGTTACACACCACCTCTGCCCCACTTCTCCACATTTTCTACACACCTTCGCAGGATACTGGCCTCGTTCAACCGACGTGGCGGCCCCAGGTTGCCACGAGTTACAAGGAGAGGCACAATGTTTCCGCGACGATTCATGGGTGTGGTAGTGGCGGGGTTCATCGCCCTGGGCGTGTTCATGATGGTGAACGCCAACGCCCAGCGCGATGCCTGGATGCAGGGCTACCTGCTGGGTCGCGTGTCCGGCGGCGGTAGTGACGCGGCCGCCAGTACGCTGCTGCCCCTGGTCTACGGCGGCTACCTGGGGCAAGGCGGCCCCGGCGGCTTTGCCCCCTTCCTGTTCATCGGCCTGGCCGCCCTGGCCATCTTCGGCGTCAGCCGCGCCATGCGCGCCCAGGCGTGGCGGCATCACGGCGGGGCGTGGGGCCAGCCGGGTCA
>JAHCIE010000255.1 GCA_026129385.1 Anaerolineae bacterium | reverse complement strand
TGCGTCAGCGCCATCACGACCGCGGAATACGGTAGGCAATCAGGATGCCTCCGTCGTCCAACGCCTCGACCGCGCGCCGCTCCAGCCCGATGGCGGCATCGCGCGGCAGGCCAGGCCCATCGGCCAGGGTGGGCGCGGTCGCGCCGCCGAAGATCAGCGGGGCGAGGTACAGGCGAATCTCGTCCACCAGGCCGAGCCGCAGCAGTTCGGCGTTCAACGTGCCGCCGCCTTCTACCAGCAGCCGCTGCACGCCGATCTCCTGCAAACGGCGCAGCGCAGCCGGCAGATCGACGTGCGTCTCGCCCAGCACGCAGACATCGGCGCCCGCCTGCCTCAGCCGTGCGATCTGCGCTGGATCGGTCTGCTGCGTGGTAAAGAGCAGGACAGACGCCAGGCCGGCGGTGAGAAAGCGACTGTCGAGGCGCAACGTCGCCTTTGAAATGACGCCGACCTTGATTGGGTTCTCGCTCAGCCCACGGGCGCGACGGGCGGCGCGCAGTTCGGCAGACTTGACCGTGAGCCGCGGATCGTCGCCCAGCAGCGTGCGCCCGCCGACCATGATGGCGTCGCTCTCAGCCCGCAGGCGATCCACGCGCGCCAGGTCTGGAGGCGATGAGATGGTTGCCCCGCCGCGGGCCGCTGTATCAGTCTTGCCGTCGGCGGTCACGGCAACATTGAGTATTACGAAGGGGCGGTCAGGTGTCATCCTGGCGTTTCTCTCTCTGCATCGGCGTCACGCGCAGCGGCCATCCATGGCGCTGGCAAGTCGTGTTCGATTCCTTGACGCACAGGAGCCACAGCCTATTACCCCAGCAGACGCCGCCAGGTTGGTGTCGGATCGAGCAAGCGGTTCCAAACGCGACGATTCGACAGCGCCACGAAGCTCTCTCGGCCATGAAATCTGGCCGGGGGCCTTCTGTGTCAGGTGATGATCAGTGGGCTGCCGGTCGCCTGCCAGGCGCGCAGCACTTCGGCCACGCTCCAGGCCTGGGCGATGCAGCCGCGCGGGGTGAAGGGCGGGTCGCCGTCGAAGATCTCGCTCACGCTGCCCAGGCCGTGGTCGGCCAGATGGTGGGCGAAAGGCGCGAGGAAGGCGCGCGCCGCGGCGGGATCGCGGTGGACGCGCAGGTGGGCCATCACGAACGGGCCGATCAGCCAGCCCCAGACGGTCCCCTGATGATAGGCGCCGTCGCGCTGTCGCACATCCCCGCCGTAGTGACCGACGAAGGCCGGGTCATTCGGCGCCAGGCTGCGCAGGCCGTGCGACGTCAGTAGCTGGCGGCCGCAGACCGCCACGACCGCGGCCTGGTGCTCGGGGGGCAGGGGGCTGTGCGGCAAGGAGACGGCCAGGAGTTGGTTGGGGCGCAGGGCCGGGTCGTCCCCCGCCGGCCCGTCGAGCAGGTCGTGGCAGTAGCCGGTCGCCGGGTTCCAGAAGCGGGCAAACCCGCTGCCGGCGCGCTGGGCCAGGGCGTCGTAGGTCGCGGAGGGCCGAGCCAGACGCCGCGCAAAGTCCGCCATGCTGCGCAGGGCGTTGTACCACAGGGCATTGATCTCGACCGGCTTGCCGGTGCGCGGGGTCACGACCCAGTCACCCACTTTGGCGTCCATCCAGGTGAGCTGTACGCCTGGCTCGCCGGCGTAGAGCAGGCCATCGGCCGCATCCACGTGGATATTGTAACGCGTGCCGCGCTGATGCCAGACGATGATCTCCTGTAAGACCGGGAACAGATCGCGCAGCAGGCCATCGTCGCCGGTGGCGGCGTGATAGGCGCGGATGGCCTCGAAGTACCAGAGCGTGGCGTCAACGGTGTTGTATTCGGGCGTCTCGCCGGCGTCGGGGAAGCGGTTGGGCAACATGCCGCGGTCCACGTAACGGGCAAAGGTGCGCAGGATGGAGGCGGCGATCTCAGGGCGGCCGGTGGCCAGGGTCAGGCCGGGGAGGCTGATCATGGTGTCGCGGCCCCAGTCGCCGAACCAATGATAGCCGGCGATCACGGAATGGCCGGGGCCACCATCGGCGGCCGGACGGCGGACGATGAACTGGTCGGCGGCCAGGACGAGTTGTTCGATCCAGGGCGGCGGGGCGGGAAGTTCGGCGCGCTGCAACAAACCCTGCTCGTGGTCCCGCCGCACCTGGTACGCCTTTTGGCCGTCCAGGTTCGGGTCGGGTTCGACGCTCGCCACCAGCGTCAGCGAGGCGCCCGGCTCCAGCTGCGCCGTGAACGCCCCGGCGTAGAGGGCGTCGTCCAGCGTGTCCTGGCCGCGCGACGCTTCCTGGGCCAGAAAATAGTCGCGATACCACTGATGCTCGGCCCGCGCCGCCGCCCCGGCGCTCAGCAAATACAACGGCGTCGCGCCCGGGAACGCGGTCACGCGCAGGCCGTGCGGCGCAGGCTGGATGTCCATCTGCCAGTCGCCGGCGCGGGTCAGCGCATGATGGTCGCGGTAGTTGACCAGGGCCTTGATGGACAGGGTCAGGGGCGCGCTGG
Source organism: Anaerolineae bacterium (assembly GCA_026129385.1). Taxonomy (GTDB): domain Bacteria; phylum Chloroflexota; class Anaerolineae; order Epilineales; family JAHCIE01; genus JAHCIE01. The sequence goes on along the minus strand of JAHCIE010000255.1, from coordinate 2,702 downwards.
CCCGGTGCAGGTCGTAGCGGATGTAGGTCGTGTTGGCGCTGGGCTGCATCCAGACGCGCTTTTCCAGGAGGGCATCGGCGCAGGCAAACGACCAAACCGGCGTCGTCCCCTCTAGCCGAAACCGTTCGAGGTGCTGGTAGCCCGCCGGCTCCACCGCGCCGCCGGCCCAACGATTCGCGAACAGCGGATAGGCGCGGCCAAGATAGGTCGCCGTCTCATCGAGTTTGCTCAGCAGCACCGTTCGGCCCAACGGCGGTTGCAAGGCCGCCACCAGCAGGCCGTGATAGCGCCGCGCCGGCAGCCCGGCCACGGTGCCCGAGGCATAGCCGCCGATGCCGTTGGTTGCCAGCCACTCGCGGCGCTCGGCGGCGTTCAGGTCTCCGCAGGTCTCGCGGCCAAAATCAACGACCATCTGCTACAGTTGCACGACGGAGTCGTCGGCGCCGAACGGGTTGGGCGCGTAGGCGTCCGCGGCCCAGTCATTTTCCCAGAGGTCTCCGTCCAGCAGGAAGCGGTAGCGGTAGGTCTGGCCCGGCGCGAGGGCCAATGTGGTTGTGAAGCTGCCATTCGCCCGGCGCTTCATCGGCTGAGCGGACGGCGCCCAATCGTTGAAGTCCCCACACAGACACGCGGTCTGCGCGTTGACCTCGGCCGGAAGCTCGAACGTGACCTTGCAGGCCTTGCCGTTCTTGGTATAGCTTTTCTTTGGCATGAGATGACTCCTTTCCCGATGGAACAAGTGAACGAGTAGCGGTGAAACGGGGCCCGGCTGGCCTGGGCCTACGATTTCAGACCAACACAGGCCCGGTTCTCTTACCCGCGCCGCCGGTCTCGCTCACAGGATGACCCGCCCCAGCGTCAGCGCGGCCACCCCGATGAACAGCACGGCCAGCCCGACCTCCAGGGTGCGTTGCGGGATGCGACTGGCCAGGCGCGAGCCGATCTGCCCACCGATGATCACGCCGGGCACGGTGAAGATGCAGATGCTGAGCACGGTCAACAGCGCGTCGCCGCCGCTGGCTGCGAAGCGGACGAAGTGGCCGGCGGAGGCGATCAGCGCCGTGAGCGCCACGACGAAGACGCTGGTCGCCACCGACACCTTGCTGGGCACGCGACAGCGTTGCAGCAGGAAGTAGCCGTTCATCTCACCCAGGCCGGTGGAGACCATGCCCATGAAGAGCGCGCCGACGCCCGCCAGCATGCGCCCTTCGGCGCGGTTACAGACGGTGTAGCGGATCTCCTCGCCGTCCGCCGCGATCAGGCAGGTCTCGGCCTGCGGTCCGCCGTAGTTCCTTTCGATAGCAGCGTCCAAGGTGGCAACATCCTCGTGCTTGGGCTGGCGCAGGAAACTCAGGGCCACGACGAACAGCCCCACGCCCAGGATGGTCTGCAGGTAGACGGCCGGGATGACGCCCGAAGCCACCGTACCCAGAAGCGCCAGCGGGATCGTCGCCACCAGCAGGGCGCCGCCCAGGCGATAATCAATCAGCCGCTTGCGCACGTAGGCGAACAGCCCGCTGGCAAAGCCGAAGACTTCGGTGATGAGCGCCGTGCCGATGGCGACCTCTGGCGGCAGGCGCAGCGCCAGGATGAAGATCGGCGAGAAGAAGGTCGCGCCTTCGACGCCGGAGGCCATCGCCGCCGTGGCGATCAGGATCGAAAGGGGGAACATGAACCAGTATTGCAGTTCAAGCATGATAGTCCTCCGCCAGCGCCCGTAAGAGCGCGCCGACCTCCTCGCCGCAGTTCGGGCAAGTGTGGGCGCGGCTCGAACATGGTCGGGTGAAGTAATTGCCCAGGAACCTGCCGGATCAAGGACGAGAGATGCTGGCCGCGGATGATGTCGACGAGCCGCATTGTTGCCTTCAGCGGCTTGGACGCCGCGATGGTGGGGCTTCTTACCCGTCTGGCGTGGCGGCCTCGCTTCCAGGCCCTGGCGCTGGCTATCTGGCGCCGTCTATGGGCGGCGGCGACTGACAAGACCGCGCACATGCGAGGCGCTAGAATATCCGCGGGCGCAATCGTCTGGAGCAGCTCCTCCCGCACGGCCCGATCATCCGGCGGGCGAGCGTTGACGCTTCGCCCCGGCGCCCAACGCATCGCCGAAGGGTTTGCGAACGCCGGCGGCGAGAAGACGGCCGCGAATGCGTTCGAGGAGTTGATGGGAGTATCAGCTCCGCACCCCGCGCTCGCCTGCACGCCCGCCGAGCAGGCTGGCATAGAGTACGTCTCCGCGACAGGTGAAGCGCAGCGGGACGCCGTTTGCGGTCTGGCCTTCGGCGCGTTGCCACCCAGGCGGCGGCATCCCAGCCGGCATGAGCCTGCCGGAACTGCAGGATGAATGCCTGGCGGGGAAAATCAGCGCCAAAGGTTTGCCGGTGATAGTGCTGCACCGGGCTGCCGGGGATGCGCAGGCTGTTGGCGTACCATTAGTTGGCTATGACTCGAAGCCGGCCAACATGCTTGCCGGCGGCATTGGGTCTCACCCGAATGGCGCGCATGACAGCCAGGCCGCTGAGTGCATCGTACACTGATGATGAGCAGCAAAGACAACCTGCGGCTCGGTATACAGGCGCGACGACGGCGAGGCAATAGCTTCAGAATTAGTTCTGTGTGAAATAGTTCCGCGTGAGATAGTATCTCACGTAGAACTAAATTTATCGGATCGCCCCAGGGGAGACAGTTTGGTAAGCCCACGGTGA
>JAHCIE010000254.1 GCA_026129385.1 Anaerolineae bacterium | reverse complement strand
AGAACTTCGAGACCCACACGCCCTACCCCATCCACGAGCTGGCCGAGGCCCAGAATCTCAAGCGCACCCGCGTGCCAGAGCTGGTCCTCATCGGCGGCGTGATCGGCCTCATCTCAGGCTTCGCCCTACAATGGTGGATCAACCTGCGTGTCTATCCCATGAACATCGGCGGCAAACCGCTGAACAGCTGGCCCGCCTTCATCGTCCCATCCTACGAGATGACGATCCTGTTCGCCGCCTTCGCTGCCGTCTTCGGCATGTTCATCCTCAACGGGCTGCCGCGACCGTACCACCCCGTGTTCAACGTCAAGAGCTTCGAGCGCGCCACGCAGGATCGCTTCTTCCTGGCCATCGAAGCCACCGACCCCCAGTTCAACGAGGAAGACACCCGCCACTTCCTCACTAGCCTGGGTGCGGAAGAGGTGTCAGATGTCCCGCACTAGCCTCGGCTCCGGGCCGCGTCTCCACCTGGGCTTAGGCCTGCTCATCCTCGCGCTAGGCGCTGTGCTGCTGAGCGGCTGCGCCAGCCCCAAGATGAGCTGGCAGACCATGGCGGCCCAGCCCAAGTTCGTCTCCTACGACGAAAACCCCTTCTTCCGCGACCAGATGAGCAACCGGCCCCAGGTTCCCAACACGGTTGCGCGCGGCTTCATTGCCAGCCCCACCAGCGCCTACGTAACAGGCAAGGACGCCGCAGGTAACGAAGTGAGCGAGTTCCCGTACCCCGTGACCATGGCCATGATGGAGCGCGGCCAGGAACGGTACAACATCTACTGCACGCCGTGCCACGGCTACACCGGGGTCGGCAACGGCGTGGTGGTGCAGCGCGGCTATCCGCAGCCGCCCTCCTTCTACGACCCGCGGCTGATCAATGCGCCGGTCGGCCATTTCGTTAATGCCATGAATGCCGGCTGGGCCCGCATGCCCACCTATGCCTTCCAGGTCAACGCCTCGGATCGCTGGGCCATCGCCGCCTACATCCGCGCACTCCAATTCAGCCAGAACGTGAACGTCCAGAACATGTCAGCCGAACAGCGGCAACAGGTGGAGGCGGGAGGCTCACCATGACAGATACCACATACGCCGCCCCACGGGAGTTAAGCTCGATTCAGCGCTGGGCCTTGATTCTGGGCGCGCTGGGTATTGTCGTGGGCCTCGCCGCGCTGTTCCTCAGCCCGCTCCAGTTCTACCGCGGCTACCTGATTGGCTGGCTGTTCTGGCTCGGCATCGCGCTCGGTAGCCTGGGCCTGCTCATGGTCCACCATCAGGCGGGTGGAGCCTGGACCGCCGTCGCCCGGCGCTTCATGGAAGCCGCGACCCGTACCCTGCCCCTGCTAGCCATCCTGGTCATCCCCATCTGGATCGGCATCCCATACCTCTACCCGTGGGCCGATCCCAACTCCGTGGCTGCCAACGCACTCCTCCAGCACAAGCAGCCCTACCTCAACGTGCCCTTCTTCATCGCCCGCACCATCCTGTACTTTGTGATCTGGATTGGCCTCGCATTGGCGCTGAACCACTGGGCGTCAGCCGAGGATCGTGTCAACGACCCCAAATACCACGTTCGCATGAAGAACCTGAGCGGCATCGGCCTCGTACTCCTGGTACTGACAGTAACCTTCGCGGGCATCGACTACGTGATGACCCTGCAGCCCACCTGGGTATCGAGCATCTTCGGCGCGATCGTCGGCGCCGGGCTGTTTGTTGCCGCCGTCGGCTTCCTCATGCTCAACGTAACCATGCTCTACGACAAAGAGCCGCTCTCCGACTATATGAGCCCCAGCATCCTGGGAAACTATGGCGGCTTCGCCCTATCGATAGTCCTGATCTGGATGTACTTCACCTTCTCCCAGTTCCTGCTAATGTGGTACGCCAACATTGCCGAGGAGACCCCGTGGTACATCCTGCGCGGCAACGGCGGCTGGCAGTGGATAACCCTCATCATCATCGTCGCCGGGTTCATCGTGCCCTTCGTGCTGCTGCTATCGGTCGACATCAAGCGCAATCCGCGGTCGATGGCCGGCGTAGCCCTACTGCTCGTGATTACCCAGTTCCTGAACATGCTCTGGCTCGTCAACCCCGAGTTCTCCCAGACCTTGATGATCTCGTGGACCGATCTGGTGTTGACCGTTGGCATCGGCGGCCTCTGGCTAGCCTTCTACCTATGGCAGCTTCAGCGGCGACCACTGCTATCGCTATCCGATCATCGCCTGCCGCCGCCAAACACCCACGGCCACGGCCACGGTCACTAGCGACGATGCCCGATCGGGGGCCTCAAGAGGAGATGGAATCGCATGGCTGAACATACCCCTGGTAGCGCCCAAGACCAGCCACCCTACGAGAACTGGCGCGAAGTTCCCCAGTCCGGCAAGCCGGGCATCCAGGCCACCGTTGATGCCGAGGACGCACCGGAGCCACCCTCGTCCGAGCTACTCTACGAGCAGGAGCAGGGCGCCGAGCCAGCGAGCCAACTCGAGGAAGCCATCGAGGAAGGGCATGAGCCAAACCGCGCCAACGTCCGACCGTTGATCGCCTTCATCGTCGGCCTGATGATTGTGTCGGTTATCGCCTTCGGCGTCGCCGTCCTGGTGGTCAGCGCGGTAACCAAGGAAAAGCCTGAGGTAGGCGTCCCTTCAGCGGGCGTCGCGGCGGCCCCGGTCCCCGCGCCACCGCCCGGTGTCGTGGCCCGCGCCGACCCCAACCTGGAGTACCGCGTGATGGTCGCCCAAAGCCTGGCCGACCTCACCACCTACGGCTGGGTGAATAAGGATACTGGCATTGCCCGCATCCCCATCGACCAGGCCATGCAGATTGTGGTAATCCAGGGCCTGCCGACGGCGACAGGCTCCGAAGAGCTGGTCAATGCGCTCCTGAACCAGGCGCCCCCGCCCGACTCGAATGGCGGACGCTATGTTCCAGCCGCAGAAAGCAAGTAGTTGGCACGAGTTCGCTGGCGTCGAAAGTTATGGGAAAGGATTTGAGGCGTTGTTATGAACGCGAAGTTTGATGGGCTACCTGGCGGCTTGCGGCGAGCAGTGTGGGCGCTGGGGCTGGCCTTCGTAATCCTCGGGCTATTGACCGGCCCGGCGCGCGCCGAGCCGCCCAGGCCACCGATTCTCGACAAAGTGGGCCTGGATCAGAAGCTGGACGCCCAGGTCCCGCTCGACCTGGTCTTCCGGGATGAAATCTGGCGCTCTGTCAGCTTGCGCGATTACCTGACCGATGGCAAGCCAGTCATCCTGACGCTGAACTACTACAACTGCAAAAATACCTGCTCCGTTGTCCTGGATGATCTGGTGCAGAAGCTGGGCACCATCTCGTTCAACATCGGCGAGCAATACAACATCGTCTCGGTGAGCATCAACCCGCGGGAAACACCCCAGGATGCCGCCCGCACAAAGAGCGCGTTTGAACACCGCTACCCGCGACCAGGCGTCGATACCTACTGGCACTTCCTCACCGGCGACCAGGCGGCCATCGAAGAACTGGCCGACAGTGTGGGCTTCCGCTATGCCTACGACGAGACTGCGGGGGAATACGTCCACCCCGACGTCGTCCTGCTACTAACGCCGGATGGTCGCGTGTCCAAGTACCTGTTTGCGCCCAACTACTCGGGGCAGGACCTGCGCCTGGGGCTTATCGACTCATCGCAGGGCCAGATTGGAACGCTGGTCGATAAGGTACTGCTCTTCTGCTACCAGTACGACCCGACGATTGGGAAGTACAGCCTGGCAATCCTCAACACCGTGCGCATCGGCTCGCTGATCGCCTTCGTCCTATTGGCCGGCTTCATGATCGTCATGTTCCGCCGCGACGCGCGGAAGCCCTCGCCGGGGGTATAACGCCGTCTGGCGTGCCCAGCCGGGCCCGCCGTGCATCTCTCAGATGGAGTAGGTTTATGCCGGGTTTGCCCATATTCCCTGACCAGGCATCGGTACTGGCTCCCAGAGTCGACCTGATCTTCTGGTTCCTCACCATCACCACCACCCTAATTGCCGTCGCCATCGTGATCACGGCTCTCGTCTTCGTCATCAAGTATCGCCGCCGCGACGAGAGCTACATTCCGACGCCCGTCTACGGCAACACGAAGATGGAGCTAGGCTGGATCTTCGGCCTGACGCTCATCGCCATCGCCACCTTCTTCTGGGCAGCGATCGTCTACGTTCAGAACTACGATGCGCCGGCGAACTCGATGGAGGTCTGGGTCATCGGGCGGCAATGGATGTGGAAGATCATTCACCCCGAAGGGCCGGAGGAGATCAACGAGTTGCACATTCCGGTCAACACCCCGGTGCGCCTGCAAATGATCTCCCAAGACGTCATTCATAGCTTCTTCATCCCCGACTTTCGCACCAAGCAGGACGTACTGCCCGGGCGATACACGAACATGTGGTTCCAGGCCACCAAGACCGGGCGCTTCCGTCTATTCTGCGCCGAATACTGCGGCACCGAGCACTCGGGCATGATTGGCTGGATCTACGTGATGGAGCCAGCGGATTACCAGCAATGGCTCGCAAGTGGCGGCCAAAGCGCCACGACGACCGGCGGGGCCGGCGCCGCTGGTGGGGCAGCCGCTGGCGGGGCAGCCGCTGGCGGCGGCCAGACACAGACGCCGGCCGCAGCAGGGGAGGCCCTGTTCACCGAGCTAGGCTGCAATGCCTGCCACCTGCCCGACGGCAAAGGCCCCGGCCCCTCGCTCCTGGGTGTCTACAACAAGCCCGTAGAGTTGACCAGCGGCCAGTCCGTAACGGCGGACGACTCATACATCCGCGAGTCCGTTATCAACCCGAATGCCAAGATTGTCCAGGGCTATGGCCCGGCGATGCCGACGTACCAGGGCCGAGTGAGCGACGCCCAGATCCTCCAGTTGATCGCCTACATCAAGTCGCTGGAGAACCAGCCTCACCCGACCGCTAGCGGGAGATAGACCATGGCGACCGTAACACTACCAACGCGACGACGGAACTACCTCAATACCAACTACGGCATCCTATCGTGGTTGTTGACAACCGACCACAAACGCATCGCCATGCTATACCTCATGGTGATTCTGGTCTTCTTCATCGTCGGCGGAGCAGCGGCAGGCATGATTCGCCTGGAGTTATTGACACCAGAGGCGAACATCGTCACGCCCGACGACTACAACAAGATCTTCACGGCCCACGGCGTGGTCATGATCTTCTTCTTCCTGCTGCCAGCCATCCCGGCCATCCTGG
>JAHCIE010000253.1 GCA_026129385.1 Anaerolineae bacterium | reverse complement strand
GGGGCCAATCTCGGCCCGGTGCCGCGTAGGCCGGGCGCACTCGCGCGTACACGGCGTCCCAGGTGTAGCGCGCCATCACCTTCGCCCGCCCCCGCGCCCCCATAGCCTGCGCCCGCGCCGAATCATCGAGCAGCGCGGCCAGCGCCCAGGCCAGCGCCGCGCTGTCGCCGAAGGCCACCAGCAGGCCATCCTCGCCAGCCTGAATCACATCCTGGATGCCGCCGATGCGCGCTCCGATGACCGGCCGGCCATAAGCCCAGGCCTCCAGGTAGGCAATGCCGAAGGAGTCGGCACGCGAGGGCATGACGAGGACATCGGCAGCGGCCAACCAGTCCTGCTTCGCCGCCTCGTCCACGCGGCCCAGGACGTGAACCCGACTACGGTAGACGGGCGGCAGGCGGTCGAGGGCGTGGGTGAAATCGTCCTGCGCCGCGCCGACTACGACCCAGTGGGCCGGGTGGCCCGCCGCCCACAGCCGCCGCAGCGCGGCCAGCGTCGTCAGGTTGCCTTTGTCGCGGCTGGCCGTGCCGAGGGACAGCGCCAGGGGCGTCTCCGGCGCGAGTCCCAGCCGGGCGCGGCCGCGCATCGCGTCGCCGCCGACGTACTCGGCCGGGTTGATGCCCACCCCGGCGACGACGAGGCGGTCGGGGTCGATGCCCTGACCGGCCAGGAAGCGGCCCTCGGTGTCGGTCTGGGCGAAGACCGTCGCGGCGCGGCGGCTCAGCTCCAACTGGTGGCGCATGGTGTAGTAGCGGCGCATGGTCGAGTCTGGCCCCTCGCCGAGGTGGGTGAGCGGGTAGAAGAGCCACGGGCGACGCCAGCGCGCCGCCCAACGCGCGGCGGGCCACAACAGGCTATCGTAGGTGACAGTCATGCCGCCCACCACGTCCCAGGCCGGACCGGCGGCGGCCAGCTCGGCGGCCAACTCGGGCGCCCAGGGGGTGAAGCGGCCGATGGCGGTCAGGGCCGGCGTCGTGTCCAGAGGCAGGTCGGACAGGGTCGCCATGAGGCGGCGGACGGCGGGGTAGGTGAACGGGGCGGCCGGCAGGTGACGCAGGGGGAAGCGACGAATGACCACGCCCTCGTGAAGATCGCGGGGGGTGGCGAGGCGCGGCTTGCGCGGATCCCAGAAGGCCGCAAAGTCGTCGGCGTCGGTGGTAAAGACGGTGACGGCGTGGCCGTCGGCGACGAGCCGCCGATTGATTTCGTGCAGATGGCGCTCGGCCCCGCCCACGGCGGGCCAGTAGCGCTGGATGATGTGCAGGATACGCATGATGTGGTAGCCGCTGCTGCGCGCCATGGGGCCGCGCGCCAGGTTACGTGAGGGCGGCGACGAAGTCCAGATAGCCCTGGGCGGTGCGGGCCGGGTTGTGAGCCTCTGCCACCCATCGCCGGGCGGCATCCGACATGGTGGCGCGGCGGTCAGGCTTCGCCAGAACGCGCAGCGCATCGGCCACGTCGCCCGCCGTGGGCGGCGCGGGGATCTTGATCACGACCGTGTCAGGGACCTCGCTGAACCAGCCGGTATCGGTGATGACGGCGGGCACGCCCACCCCCAGCACCCGCAAGAGACTACCGGATGTCTCGCCGCCGGTCGGGTAGCGCAGGTTGAGGCAGACGTCGGCCTCGGCCACCTGCGCGTCGAAGTCAGCCAGGGTCGGCGCGTAGCCGCGTAGCTCGACACGGTCGGCGATGCCACTGTCGCGAATCCAGGCTGCCAGGTCGAACTCCGGCTCCACCGCTCCCACCAGCACGTAGCGCGCCCCAGGCGCGGCGCGGGCGAACTCGGCGAAACCCTCCAGGGCGGGCAGCAGGCCCTTGGCCGGCGTGAGGTAGCCGGCCGTGATGACAGTGAAGGGGCGGTCAGCGACCGGCGGACGCGCGGCCGCGGTGACGGTCGTCGGGTGAGCCACGACCGCGACGGGCAGATCAGGGCGGATGGCGGCGATGCGGGCACGCACGTATTCGCTGTGGCACAGCGCGCCCTGGCTCAGGTCCAGGGCGTGCTCCACCAGGGGGTAGTCGAAGAAGGGCAGATCGCGCTCGCCCCGCTCAGCGGCGCGGGCTACGGTCAGAGCGTCCTGCCCGGCGGCGTAGCCCACCTCCCAGGGGTAGTCGACGCGCTGCCCGTAGTCCAGGGTGTAGCCCGCCATGAAGTGGTGCAGCAGGAACTCGTGCAGGACCACCACCCCTGGGTAGCGGGCGAGGGTAGCATAGACAAAGCGATGGTAGCGAACGTCGTTGCCCATCTGATAGAAGGTCGCGTCATAGGCCTGGGCCCGGCGGCGGGCGGGATAGGCGCGATAGTCGTAGACGGACAGGGGCATCAGCGCGGGCGACGTGGGCGTCACGTCACTGATGTACACGTCCACGTCGGCCAGGGCGGCCAGAGCGGGCAGCAACGTCTCACTGTAGGCGGCGATGCCGCTGGCCTGGGGCGTGACGGGGCTAAAGAACGCCACGCGCGGCCGCCCGTGGGGCCGCCGCAGCGCGCCAATGCCGTCCTCGAGGGCCGCGACGCGCGCCGTCAGCGTGGCGATCTGGCGTTGGGCGGCGAGGAGCGCGTGCTCGGCGGCGCGCAGGTCGGCCTGGGTGGCCCGCGCATCGGTTTCCGAGGCGGGGGTGGTAGCATTCCAGGCGGCGCGCAGCCGGCGTAGACGATGGCGGAGGGAAGAGTCAGGCATGGGTAGGTGATGAGAGATGGGAGATTAGGGATTAGGGATTAGGGATCGGCCGAGTCGTCGTCGGTGGTCGGTGGTTGGTCATCGGTGGTCGGTGGCTGCCCGGCGAGGGCATCGAGGCGAGCCGCCAGTTCGGCGTAGCGGGCATCCTCGCGCGCGTGCAGGGCGTCGAGGTCGAAGCGCACCCCATCCTGGACTGTGCGCATCGCCTCCATAGCCCTCAGCATCTCGCGCAGCGCGTCAGAGAGTCTGATTTCCAGGTCATCGCGGCCCTCGATCGCCTCGGTCAGCGCGTGGAGGGCGGTAGTGACGGCCGCGTTGAAGCGATTCTGCTGCTCCAGCAGCGGGCGGACGTACCACTTGGTGGACACCGAGTTCCAGCTGTCCCGCGCCCAGGCAATTTGCGGCCCCACTAGCGGGGCATCGGACCGGAAGGGCTGCTCATGGACCGTCTGGGCGGCCGCTGCCGCCGTTAGCGCCGCATTCGTCGCCGCTGCGTTGGGGCGCAGTTCCGCTACCACCTGGGTCGGGTCGCTGGCGAGAATGGCGTCCCGCGTCCGCAGCAGAGCCGCCGACGGCAGCACCAGCCCCTTCCAGTCGTCGGCATCGCCACGGGTCTCAGCCAGGCCGTGCAGCGCGGTCAGCATCTCGTCGATGGCCCACATGGCGCCGGGCGACAGGGGCGCGTCGCCGCGCGTGGCCGCCAGGGTCGGCCACTGGCGCCGCGCATCGGCGTAGGCGGCCGTCAGCGCGGCCACCTCGTCGGCGGCTTCGGGCATCGGCCGCAGGTGAGCCGTGCGCCGCGCCTCGGCGCGGGCGAAGTAAGTGAGCAGGTGGTCGATGGAAGCGTGGCGGAGTATCAGGCGCAACCGATGACGATGGTACAGGTCCAGGTAGCGGCGGCTGCCCTGCCCCAGCGTCGTGGACTCGTGGTGAATCGCCACGGCGGCCGGGGCATAGACAACTTTCCAGGCCGCGCCCCGCGCCCGCAGGCAGAAATCTGTCTCCTCGAAGTAGGCGGGCGAGAACAGGTCGGACATGCCGCCCAGGGCGTCCCACGCTGCGCGGCGCACGGCGAAGACAGCCCCGGTGACTACATCCACCTCGGCCGGCGTGTCCCACCGGCCGTCGTCCGGCTGGCCGTAGCCGTGATGCTGGGCCAGGTAGAGAGGCCACTCTAGCCAGCCGCCCGCATGTTGGACCGTCCGCCCATCCGGGTACAGCAGCTTGATGCCAACGACGCCGACCTGGGGATCGGCGAAGGCGTCGCTGATGGCGGCCAGTGCGCCGGGCCGCAGTTCGATGTCCTGGTTCAGGAGAACGACGATGGGAGCCGTGGTCGCGGCTGTCAACTGGTTGAGACCGAGCGCCACGCCGACGTTGGTGTCGTTGCGGACAAGCGGGACCTGGGGATAGCGGGCGGCGATCAGATCAGAGGTGGTGTCGGTGGAGGCGTTGTCGACTACCAAGAACTCGTCGGCGGCGGGCGTCTGCGCCAGAACCGAGGCCAGGCAGGCCTCGACGAAGGCGCGGCCATTGTAGGTCAGGATGCCGACGGCGACGGTGGGATCAGGCATGGGTGGCTGCGTCGCGTCAGCGCCAGGGCTGGGCGGCGATGTCCTCGATGAACCGCTGATAGGTGGCAATCACATCAGACCAGCGATAGGTGGCGCGGGTGAAGCTACGGCCCTGGCGGCCCAACCCGTCCGCCGTGTCCCGATCTGAGACCAGCAAGTGCAGGGCCTCGACGAACTCTTCACTGTCGCCGTAGTACAGGCCGCCGCCGGCGCGGCGCACCAGCCCACGCACCACCGGCGAGTGGGCGGTGCAGACGACAGGCCGCCCCAGGCTCCATGCCTCCAGGGTGGTCAGCGACATGCTCTCGTAGCGCGAGGGGACGATGACCGCCTCGGCGCCGGCGATGGCGTCCAGCTTGTCCTCGTCGTGGATGAAGCCGGTCGGGACCAGCCAGGAGGCGCTGGGTAGCGGCATCTCGCCGGCGCCCACCAGGGTCAAGACCGCCTCGTCGGGGAAGGCGCGGCGGTAGGCGTCGAAATAGTCGAGCATCTCGTCGCAGCCCTTGTCGGGCACGATGCGCCCCAGGTACAGGAAATAGGGCCTGTCGAGGCCAAAGCGGGCGCGGAAGCGTTCGGGCTGCGGCGCGTCCGGCACGTCGATGCCCACACCGACCACTGCGTTGGGCACATAGCCATTGTCGAAGTGACGCTCGACGAAGCGGCGCTCCTCCTCGGTGTTGTAGAGGATGGCGCGCGGCGAGTGGAACACATCACGGAAGAGGTTGAGGTAGATGGGGTCCTCGTCGTGGGCCGTGGGGACGAGGATAGACTTGTCGGCGACGAGGCGCAGGCCCATCGCCGTCGGATAGTACAGGTAGGTGAAGAAGATGAAGACGTCGCTCTCGTCGCGCTGCTGGCGCAGGTAATCGAGTAGCCCCGGCGCGTAGGGCCCCTGGGCGCGCAGCCACGCCACCTCATCGGCCAGCGTGTGAACGCGCAGGTGAACGCGGTCCCAGAGCAGGGGC
>JAHCIE010000252.1 GCA_026129385.1 Anaerolineae bacterium | reverse complement strand
GTCGGCATCGCCGACGACCTGCGCCGGCTCGAAGGTGTCCACTGCCAGCGCCTGGCCCCTCATCAAGGACCGAGCCGAGCTGAGCGCGTCGAGGACAACAGCATCCAGGTCAACAGGGACATGCTGGACTGAAGCGCCACTATCCGCCCGCGCGAGCGCCAGCAGATCCGCCACAAGCCGCGTCAACCGCGCCGCCTCGCGCTCGGCCTCGGCCAGCGATTCCTGCCGCTCGACCGGCGGCATGTCGGGCCGCCGCCGTAGGAGCTCCAGGTTGCCCTGGATGGCGGTCAGTGGCGCGCGCAACTCATGGGACGCATCCGCCACAAACCGTTGCTGAGCCTTGGACGCCTCCTCCAGGCTCGACAGCATCTCATTGAACGTCACCGCCAACTCTCCGACCTCGTCACGCTGGGGCGGCACCGGGACACGCTGGGACAGGTCCCGAGCCTGCTCGATGGCACGCGCCGTCTGGACCATATCGCCTACCGGCCGCAGCGCCTGGCCCGCAACGGCCCAACTCCCCACCAGGACGGCCAGCAGGCCAAGGGCGCTAAGGGCCATCAACAGGCTGCGAAGACGACTCACGGACATATCAAGGCGGCCCAGAGGAGCCAGTCCCTCAATGTAGCCTTGGAGTAGACCTTGATCAACAAGGGGCACGACGTACGCTCGCCAGCGCTGCTCATCGGTGTCGAGAAGACCAAACGCGCCTTGGGCGGGCCGAAGCGCGGTGCCCAACATAGGTGGGACGAGACCGGCCACGACGTCAAAGGGCGGGCCAGCGGGCGCGGCCAGGATAGCGCGCGGATCGGTCTGGGGCGCTGGATCTCCTCCGCTACTCTGCTCGCGCAACCCGCCCTGCGAACCGTACAGGCGTAGATACACGTCAAGACCGCCGGCGCTTGTTACCAGATGAGGGTTGAGCGTCGTCGCGGCCTCGTCGGCGGCATGCCCAACACTCGTCATCAGCAGCCGGTCCAGGTCGTCATAGTGGGCGCGGGTGTGGAAGGCATAGCTCAAGACCGCGACGAGGGCCAGCACAAGGGCAAACAGGGAGCCATACCAGAGCATCAACCGCACTCGGATAGACATGCCCTACTCCTCGCGTAACACGTAGCCTGCGCCGTAGACTGTCTGAATCAAGCGAGCCTCGCCGTCTGCCTCTAGCTTCTGGCGCAACTGGCGAACGTAGACTTCGACGATGTTGGCGTTGCCGCCGAAGTCGAAGCCCCACACCCGGTCGAGCAGGACTTCCTTGGACAGAACCTGACGCGGGTGGCGCATGAGTTCTTCGAGGAGCTTGAACTCCATGCTCGTCAGACTGACTTCGCGCCCGCCGCGCCGCACTTGATGCCCGCCGACGTCGAGCGTCAGGTCCTCAAAGCGGAGGAGGGGCAGTTGCTCGGCATGCTGACGGCGTAGGAGGGCGCGCACCCGAGCGAGCAATACCTCGAAGGTGAAGGGCTTGACGACGTAATCATCGGCGCCCTTTTCGAGGCCCTCCACTTGATCTTTGGGCGCATCCCGGGCGGTGAGGAACAGAACCGGCAGTTGAGCATCTACCGCGCGCAGCCGCCGAAGCACCTCGAGCCCGTCGATGCCAGGCATCATGATGTCCAAAATAACCAGATCCGGTGGCTGCTCGCGCGCCAGCGCGAGGCCTGCCTCGCCCGATCCCGCCGTCTCAACGGCGAAGCCTTCGTAGGTCAGCCCGCGTTTCAGAAGTTTCATCACCGCCGGGTCATCGTCGATGACTAGAATTCGTTGCACCCTGAGTCTCCGTCTCTGCAGAGCATGTTGGAGACGCAATTATAGCTGACTTCGCGCGGACACGAACCCGTCTACAGTTGCCGAAAGCTGAGGAAGTGCTGAGGATGCTCTGAGAGTCTGCTGAGGGCGTCGAAATAGCCGTACCTGGCTGCCTGCGAAGGCGTTTCGTATCGTGACTTGAGCTATACTGGGATGCACGTGAAACTTGGTCAAGGTGATGGGGGGCAGGCGAGGCGATGACCGACCAGATGGGTACGGGCGAGGGCGTGGGAAACGAGGGCTGGGTCCGCGACATCATGGTCGTGGCGGTCGTCGGCCTCGCCCTGGTCGGCCTGTACGCGGCCCGCGGCGTCCTGCCCATCGCCGAGTGGTACGGTGTGCTGAACCTGCCCACGGCGACGTTCTCGGAGCCGATCGGCGATCTCGCGGACCGCCTCAACATTCCCTTGCTCAGTGCGCTCATCTTTGGGGTGCTCGGCGCCCTCAGCCCGTGCCAGCTCAGCACCAACGTTGCGGCGCTCGCCTACACGACGCGGTATGACGCCGGGCGCGCACCTGTTGCGGTCATCGCCTATGTAGCCGGGAAGGCACTGGTTTATACTCTCATCGGTGTGGCGGCCATCCTGTTGGGCACGGCCTTGCAGCAGGCATCCATTCCGGTGATCGTCGCCGCCCGCAAGATGCTCGGCCCGGCGCTGCTGCTTGTGGGCCTGTCCATGTTGGGTGTCATTCGCCTGCGGGTCTCAGTGGGTGACACAGCCGCCGGCTGGCTGGAGCGGCACATCGGAGGACGAGGCGTGGCTGGCGCATTTGGCATGGGCGTCGCCTTCGCGGTAGCGTTCTGCCCGACCCTGTTCTGGCTGTTCTTCGGTCTCACGCTGCCGCTGGCCATCGCGTCGCCCCTGGGCTTCGTCTATCCGGCTGTGTTCGCTGTGGGGACCGCCCTGCCGCTCGTGATGTTCGGTGTGCTGACGGCCGGGGTAGGTATGGGGCGGAGCAAGGTGCTGCGCCAGGCGGACCGAGCGCACCGCCCGCTATCGATCCTGGTGGGTGTGGTGTTTATCCTGGTGGGCCTCAACGAGATAGTCCTCTACTGGCTCACGTGAGTATGCGAACGGCACGGGGTGGGGGTTCTGGGCAACTTCCAGGTGATGGGAGGCGTGGAGAATGAGTCGTCGACACCGACACGCAAAGCAAACAGCAAGCCGCGGCCCGTTTGCGATGGAGCCAACTGCGAGGGGCAAGGCTGCCTTCCGCGGGGCAAGTGGAGACATCGAGATCAACGTCAACGGCAAGTCCCTCCTGACCGCGGGCTTGACCCTCCTCGTCCTCGTCCTCGTCATCGCCCTGTTATGGCGGCAGGCTGATCTGGGCGGCGAGATGGACGGCTCCAATCTGCTCCTGGTCTTCCTCACGGGATTGACGACGGGGGGCCTCACCTGCCTGGCTATTCAAGGCGGCCTTCTCGCTACAGCCGTGGCCCAACGTGAGGCCGTGCCCGCGCAAGGTACGAGCGTGCTGGAAGGCCATGCAGGTCCAATCATCATGTTTCTGGCGGCCAAGCTGGCCGCCTACACGCTCTTGGGTGCGCTGCTGGGGCTGTTTGGCTCACTGATCGGTCTTTCACCAACGCTCACCGCGTGGCTCCAGATCGCGGTGGCCGTCTTCATGTTGGGCGTCGCTGGGCAGCTTCTCAACCTGCATCCGGCCTTCCGCTACTTCAGCGTCCAGCCGCCGCGCTTCGTGCAACGCTGGATTCGACGCGAGTCGAAGACCGGTAGCCTCTTAACCCCCGCGATTCTGGGAGCGATGACGGTGTTCATGCCTTGCGCGACGACCCAGGCGGCGATGATTGCCGCGGTGGGGACGGGCCGCCCTCTGGCGGGCGCGCTGGTGATGTTTGCCTTCGTCCTTGGTACGACGCCACTATTCTTCGGACTGGGCTACCTGGCGACGCGGATGGGGCAGACGATGCAAGGCTGGTTCACCAAGCTCGCCGCGGCCATGATCATTGTGCTCGCCTTCGTCTCTCTGACGAGCGGGCTATCACTGCTCGGTGTTCCGGTGCCGAACCTGTCGCCGACGGCATGGGCGAGTTCAGCTGTGGTGGCTGTCCGGACCAGTGGCGTCCAGGAGGCGGAGCTGCGGGCCGAGCCTACCGCGTACGTTCCGAACCAGATCCAGTTCAAGGTTGGCTCTCCGGCCCGCCTGAAGGTGGTAACGGGCGAACGGCGTGGCTGCACCAGTTCCTTCGTCATCCCTTCCCTCGGCGTACACAAGATACTGAACAAGAACGATCAGGTGATGATCGATATCCCAACCGACCAGCCGCGCCGCATCCCCTTCACTTGCAGCATGGGCATGTATCGGGGCGTGATTGAGGTAACGTCATGATCCGCCAAACCTTCCGCATCAAGGGGATGCATTGTGCCAACTGCGCCATGGCGATTGACATGGAGGTGGAGGACACGCCAGGGGTCAAGGAGGCTCGAACCAGCTTCGCGCGCTCAACCACAGAGGTCACGTACGACCCAACCCAGGTAGAGGTGAGTCGCGTCGTAGTTGTCATTCAGTCCCTTGGCTACGGCGCCGAACTGGTCTGCGAGTGACCCGGCTTAGGTGCCTATACGGACGACGCGAGCTCACCGGGGCCGAGCCGTAAGCTCTTCCCCATCCATTCGTGCTAAGACGCAGCCGACATCCAGCATCGCAGGAACACACGCGACCACTGACGTCTCATTGCAGCCCTGCTAGAGTTCGGAAGCACGATCGTCCTGGTCAACATGATATCGGTGAAGCGCGGCAGGCACCGGCCGGAGCCACAGGCTCGCCACAGGTGACGGGGAACTGGTCGCTCGACATTCTGAAGGAACGCTACGCACGGGGCGAGATCACTAAGGCGGAGTACGCGGAGATGCGCGAGACGTTCCGACGCTGACGCAGCCGAGCCGGTGCAGGACATCGGACACCATAGAAGCGCACTGAGGGGGTTACGGCGATGGCCGTAACCCCCTCGGCGTGTGTCGACTTCTTGTAGAGCCATCTATCCTCTCGATAGGCGCACCTAGATTTGAGGAAAGCGCCGCTCCGCAGCCGCGGTCAGATCGTTCAGCACCTTGTCGGCTTCCACCGTCCACTGCGCTAGCTGAGCCATGTTGCTGATCTCGACCCCTTCGAGGAGCGGCATTTCCTTTAGCCCGCGCGCATCGATGCAGCTCCCACAGCCACGAATCTGCCCGCCCTTACTGACAACAGACTTGAGCATGCGTTGGATGTTGTAGTACCCCTGCGGGGTAGACTGTTTCGGGAGCGCGCAGGTGACGGCGTCGGCCATCAGAAAGACGTGTACCTCAACATCAGGGTGGTCTTTCTGGAGCGTCATCGCCAAGCGCAGGGCATTGTATGCTTTTTCGGAACCGTAGGGGGCGTCGTTGATGATGACCAGTATGTTCATC
>JAHCIE010000251.1 GCA_026129385.1 Anaerolineae bacterium | reverse complement strand
GCCTCGCGGCGCTCGTTGGCGGCCTGAATGAGATCGGCCTCGGTGTAGGGCAGGCCGACACTGGCGTATAGGGCGGCCTGGCGCGCGGTGAAGCTCATGTCGCCCACCGGCCGGCCGAGGGTCAGATCAATGTCGAATAGGATAGCGTCGAGGAAGCGGGTCACGGGGCAGTGATACGTTCTTTCAGGCTCTCGAAAAGCTTATCACCAATACCGGAAACCTTCTTGAGGTCCTCCGGGCGCTGGAAAGGACCGACCTTCTGGCGGTACTCGATGATACGCGCGGCCAGGGCCGGGCCGATGCCCGGTAACGAGTCGAGTTCCTCGGCCGTAGCGCGGTTGAGGTTGATCGGGCCGCTGGGCGCAACTGTCGCGGCCGCCTTGCTGGCGGGCGCGGCCTGCCCGGCCGGGACCAGTTCTTGCGGCACGGGCGTCCCCCGCGTCGGCACGTACACCTGCTGCCCGTCGCGCAGCAGCGCGGCCTGGTTGACGATGTCGTCGGTCGCCGTCGGCAGCAGGCCGCCCGCCGCGGCCAGCGCGTCGATGACGCGGCTGTTGGCCGCCAGCGTGTACACCCCGGGCCGGGCCACCGCGCCGTTGACATGGACGGTGACAGTCTGCACGACGCGCGTGACGGTCGGCGGCGGGGTGATGCTGGGCGGGAGGATGGTCAGCAGCACATTCGGTCGCGTCGTCGGCGCGTTGGGGGCCTGGGCGAGCGACTGCGACGCCGTCAGCGGCATCTCTTCCAATGCGCCCGGCCGACGCCAGCCAAGCAACCAGCCCACCCCAAACAGGGCGATGACGGCGGCTATGATGAGCAGGCGGCGAAGGCCGGTCGGCAGGGCCATACGACACTCGAGCTACCCGCACGTCGGTCGAGACCGGCGGCGGGGATGCGGCGATGCGGTCAGTATAGCACAGGCTTGATGGGGGGCAAATCCTAGCGGCGAGCCGACCCGCGCCGCTAGGGGGAAATGGCATCGTCGCGCGTGAGCACAAGGAAGCCCGGCGAGCCATCCGGGGCCGGAATGATTCTCGCCACGGAGACATGGGGATAGTGGGGGTCGCTCAGCAGCGCCAGGCATTCCTCGCGTGGACAGATCACGGCCGTGCTCGACGGCCACGCGCCGATGGCCCCGAACTCGGCCACGTCATAGTAGCTGACCTTGCTCGCCAGGTCCGGGTCCAGGAAGAACTCGGAGTAGATCTGGCTGTGGAAGGCGAAGTTGGGCACAACGTTGATCTCATCATATGCGGGGGCAAGCTCGCGAACCACCTCAAACACCTGCTTTGCCCCCCAGGTCATGCCGTTGCGGGTCGTATAGTCGCGGAACCACGTGGGGCCGTTCACGAGACTGTCGTAGGTAAGGGCTGCGAACTGCGCGATCAGGGCCACGAAAAGCAGGTAACGAGCGGCCTGGACCATAGAGGGCCGCCCCTTCTTCTTCAGATAGGCGAACATGAGGTCGATTCCCAGCCCGAACAGAAGGGTCATGGGAACAATGAGGTTGAGGATGCGCGTCGGATGAGGCGGAACCAGTGTGCCCCCGAGTGGCGCGGTGAGGAGCGCGGCCAACAGTACCCAGTAGGGAGCCTGCCTGATTCTCCAAAGGGCGCCGACCAGGCCCAGGAGAACGAAGGGCAACGACCAGGTAGCAAAGTACCCGTAGCCCGCTAGATAGTCACGCTGGTAGTAGGCCGGAAAGTAGTCCGGCGCGTAGGTAAATAGCACGCGCGGATTGACGGCCTGGCCGTAGTTCTGGACAGCCGCCGCCAGCCTGGCGCTGACAGGCTCGTCGGTACTCGAGACCGAGCCATGAGCGCTCAGGTTCTCCTCCAGGAGCGCCCTGTTGGCGGCGTAGTAGTGCACCAGGGGTAGCGCCATCAGAAGGCACAGTAGTGCGCCCATCGCCGCGTAGCGCCGCTGACGCCAGTGATAGGGCAGGTCCAGGACACCCAGCAGGAAAGCCAGCGCGGCGAGCGACGGCCAGATACCGGCATAGGTGTAGATGGACAGCATCAAGAACACGGCGGCCGGGATAATATGGCGCGGCGACCCGGTGCGATAGCGAAGGTAGTGGTACAGGAAGGCAGCGAACAGGGCCGTGGCGATCGCCGTCTCGTAGCCCGTCCTGGCGTGCAAGAAGGCGATGGGAATCGACGCGAAGTACAGTACAGCGTACGCGACGAAGGCCACCTGGTAGATGTGCTTGAGGGTGAGGGCAACGTACGCGGCCCCAACCAGGAACACCATGACCGTCGTGGCGCGCACCACCCAGATCTGCTTGCCGAAGAGCAGCACACCCGGCATGTTCAAGTGGACGGCCAAACCCAGATGAGCCGTCTGCGTGCCACGGATAGTCATGGGAAAGCCATAGCCGCGCTCATCGCGTAGCCCGTTGTGCAGCAGTTCCTCAGCCTTGACCGCCTGAAGCGCCTCATCGGTCGCAAAGTAGATGGGAAAATCCTCGACCTTTACCAGGAGCAGGGCCATCGCTATCAAGAGGGAGTAGAGAAGGAGGGCATTCTCGCCAAGCAGCGCGCGCTTCATTCTGCATCCACACTCTTGTCGAGTGCGCCCGGTTGGCCCCGCCGGCGACGGCGAAGGCGACGTGTCAGCCAGAAGTGAAACAAGTCGTAGACAGTGCGCACGATTAGCAATACGTTGCCACCACTCTGTGTCCCAGCTTCACGCGGCGCGTAGCCTATGTCCACCTCGCGCAGGCACGCTCCCTGGTCACGGGCTTTCACCAGGATTTCGGCGAAAAAGAATGCGCTGCCGGTGTACTCGATATCCATCTCCTTCAACAGTTGCGTGCGATACAGGCTAATGTAGTTGAACTGCTGCTGCTCCATGCCAAAGAGCGTTCGGATAAGCCAGATATTGACCGCAGAGACAAGCGCGCGAAACGCCGAATAGTCACTACGACTTGAACTTCGGCCCACCACGATATCCGACTGGGGCGCCAGGTCGAGATATTTATGTAACTCGTCGAGGTCGAGGGCCAGATCGGCCGGGATCAGGATCAGGAACTGTCCTTTCGCCGTCTGGACGGCCGTCACGAATCCCTGGCCAATGCCCTTATTGACCCCATGCCGGCATAGCCGGACCCTGGGGTCCTGGAGCGCCAGTGAGACCGCAATTGCCGCCGTCGCGTCTGTGCTCGCATCGTCAACAATCACGATCTCGAAGTATTCTTGGAATGACTCCAGCTTCTCGACGAGGCGCGGAACATTCCGAGGCAGATTCTCCGCCTCATTGTAAGCGGGCATGACTACAGTCAGATACGGCCGCATATGCTATGGCCCATTTAGTTCTGGCCTGGTCAGCCTACCGCCCTGGGGGGCACTGACACGGTTACGCCGCCCTCGACCACACCCTCCACGAGATTTCGCGTGACCGCTAGTGTTCTGGGAGTGGCGCAGGCGCAGGTGGCGCGACGACACTGCCGCCTTGAGCGCCACGCACGTGGAGCATCGACGACAGGCCCTCCATCATGTCGATGGGCATGGGGAAGACGATGGTGGTGTTGTGCTCGACGCCGATCTCCGTCAGGGTCTGGAGATAGCGCAGTTGAAGCGCGCCTGGCTGGTTGCTGAGGGTGTTGGCGGCCTGGGCCAGCTGCTGCGAAGCCGCCGCTTCGCCCTCGGCGTGAATGACCTTGGCGCGGCGCTCGCGCTCGGCCTCGGCCTGGCGGGCCATGGCGCGCTGCATGCTCTGCGGTAGTTCGACGTCCTTGACCTCGACCGTGCCGACCTGAATGCCCCACGCCTCGGTTCCCTGGTCAATGATCTCCCGCAAGCGCAGGTTAATCTTGTCGCGGTGGGCGAGCAGGTCGTCCAGCTCCGACTGGCCCAGCACCGAACGTAGCGTAGTCTGGGCAATCTGGAAGATGCTCCCCCTGTAGTCCTGCACTGAGATCACGGCGCGTACCGGGTCTAGAATCTGGTAGAACACCACCGCATTGACCCGGACCGTCACGTTGTCGATGGTGATGCACTCCTGCGACGGCAGGTCCAACGTGACGACGCGGAGGTCCACCTTCTGCATGCGGTCCGCCCAGGGAACGACCACGAACAGGCCCGGCCCCTTGGCCCCCTGGACGCGACCCAGGCGGAAGACCACACCCCGCTCGTACTCCTGAACGATGCGGATGCCCGCGCCGGCGAAGATGACCGATAGCAGCAAAGCCACACCTACCAGACACACGACCAGGGATATTAACGGCGTCATATCTTATTCTCCTCCAAAGGCAGGGAGGCATCGCTCCGGCGGGAGAAGGCGCGAGCAAGGCGGCGCGAAGGGCTGGCATACACGCCTTCGGGCACGGCCCCGCCACGACGACAGCCTTACGTCACAGCTCGTGCAGCCGCCGCAGCGCCTCGACGATGGACGCGACGTCCTCCTCGGGCCACGTCGATGGGCCGAGGGGATCGGAGACGGTTCTATCGCCGAGCAAGGCGCGGGCCACCGCCAGGCTGCCGTAGCCCAGAGCATCCAGGTCGTAGCAGCCTTCGAGGACAGCCACGATGCGCCCCCCACACAGGCGGCCAGCCAGCGCCACCAGGTTGTCGGTCATCTCGGCCATGCCGTGGATGGACCACTGGAGCATGGCGAGGGGGTCGCGCCAATGGGCGTCGAAGCCGGCCGAGATGAACAGCATGTCGGGCTGGTGGCGGACAATGGCCGGCTGAATCAGGTCGTCCCAGACGTGGCTAAAACCCGTATCACCGACGCCCGGCGGCAGCGGGATGTTGAGCGTCGCCCCGCGCCCCAGGCCGTGGCCGATCTCGCGCCAGTGACCCGTGCCCGGGTACAGCGGCCACTGGTGGGTCGAGATGTACAGCACGTCGGGGTCGTCGTAGAAGATGGCCTGGGTTCCGTTGCCGTGATGGACGTCGAAATCGACGATGGCAACCCGTTGCTGGCCGCGCGCCTGGGCATGGCGCGCGGCGACGGCCACGTTGTTGAACAGGCAGAAGCCCTCACCGTGATCGGCGAAGGCGTGGTGGCCGGGCGGGCGAATGAGGGCAAAGGCGTTGTCGAAGCCGCCGTCCAGCACGGCATCGACGGCCGCGACACAGCCGCCAGCCGCCAGCCGCGCGATGTCGTAGGAGCAGCTGACAAGGTAGGTGTCTGGGTCGAGGTGGCCGCCGCCCTGCGCCGAGATGGCCTCAATCTGCTTGACGTAGGTCGGCAAATGGGCCAGCAACAAATCGGCGT
>JAHCIE010000250.1 GCA_026129385.1 Anaerolineae bacterium | reverse complement strand
TAGCAGCATCCTGCTCGCCATCGGCGTCGGCGCGAGTGTCGGCTTCGCGCTCGGCGGCTGGCTGCGTGACCACGTCGGCCTGCGGCGGGTCATCATTGGCAGCGCGATCGTCTTCGCCCTCGTCCAGGCCGTGCTGGCCGCGCGGCCGCCGTTGTGGGCGGTGTGGCCGCTGTTCCTGGTGTTCGGGCTGACCGGCGCCGCCAACATCCTGCTGCTGGCGAACATCCGCCACATGTTCCCGGCCGCCCTGGGGGGGCGGGCCATGTCGGCGGTGAACCTGTTCGGGATTGGCGGCGCGTTCAT
Organism: Anaerolineae bacterium; assembly: GCA_026129385.1. Lineage (GTDB taxonomy): Bacteria > Chloroflexota > Anaerolineae > Epilineales > JAHCIE01 > JAHCIE01. Next base: position 4,936 of record JAHCIE010000250.1, on the reverse strand, counting down.
CTTGCAGTGGTGGATGGGCGTCATCATCGGCGCGTTCCCGGCCGCCGAGGTGGGTCACTACGCGCCCCAGGCCTTCACCACCGCCCTCGGCTTCACCGCCGTCGGCACGGGCCTGGCGCTGCTGTGGTATCTGCCGCTGCAGCGCGCGAAGCTGGTGGGGCCGCAGACGAGCGTCGTGAATTGAGCCGCCGGGCCAGAGCACGAAGACACGAAGGGCAGCAAGTAGGGTTTGTCCGCGTCTCCGCGCCTGTGCGCCTCTACGTTGAAAGCCTCTGAATGGGAGACGGCCATGCCCCGTCGCGGTGAAGTCCTCGTCGCCATCATGAACAAGCCCATCGACTGGACTGTCGTCCACGAGGAGCATTGGTATCGCATCCCGGTCGCGAGCCAGGCCAGGTGGCTCAAGGACCGCTGGCCGCCGGAGTGGCTCGCCTTCTACCAGACGAAGGCCTTCGGCGGTGAGGCCTTTGCCATCCGCTACTACGCCGAAGTGCGCGACATCCGGCGGCGCTACCGCTGGCAGTTGCTGCCCAATGCGCCGCGCGACGACAACAAGTCGCAGCGTGAATACTTCCAGATCATGTTGAGCAACCTGCATCGCCTGCCGCAACCCATCGTCAGCCGCCGCTGGCGACGGATCGTGTTCATTCCCACGACATGGCGAAAGTTCATGGCCGCCCAGGAAATCAACGACCTGTTCGATGACAGTCCACTGGAAGATCGATTGTGGGCCGAGTTCCGGCGATTGAGGATTGTGGCCGAGCGGCAGGAATGGGTGCGCGTCCACGACCGCGACTATGCCCTCGATTTCGCTGTCTACTGCGCCCAGGGAAAGCTCGCCGTAGAAACCGACGGCGACACCTGGCACAGCGACCCCGAGCGTATTCCCCTGGACAACCTACGCGACAACGACCTGGAGACGGCGGGCTGGAGCCTGCTGCGCTTCAATACGAAGCAGATTCACGAGGAGATGGAGAGTTACTGCGTGCCGACCGTGGTAGACAAGGTTAACAAGCTGGGCGGGCTGGACGAGGGCCGCGACGTGCCGCGCCTCGTCAGCCCCGACAACGACGAGGGGGTGTACCAGCCGGGGTTGTTCGACTAGCCAGCCGTGGCCCCCGTCATCAGCGTCACAAAGGCGTCTTCCAGCGCGGGGGTGGCGGGTTCAACCGAGGCAACGGTGACGCCCGCGCTCGTCAGATGCTCGCGGACGCGCTCGTGGGGCACGCCGGGCTGGAGCATGACGTGCAGCCGCACGCCCATGAGGGTGGCGGCGCGCACCCAGGGCTGCCCCACCAGGGCGTCGAGGGCGGCGGCGGCGGGCGTGGCGTCCACCTCCACCATGTCAGCGCCGAGGGACTGGCGGATGGCGGCGGGCGAGTCGTAGGCGATAAGCTTGCCACGGCTCATGAAGGCGAGACGGTGGCAATACTCGGCCTCGTCCATATAGTGGGTGGTGACGAAGACGGTTGTGCCGCTGGCGGCTGTGTCGTAGATCATGTCCCAGAAGCCGCGCCGGGCCGCCGGGTCGACGGCCGCCGTCGGCTCGTCCAGGAAGAGAATCGACGGCTGGTGGATGGCGGCGGCGGCGAAGGCCACCCGCTGGCGCAGGCCACTCGGCAGGTCGTTGACCAGGGTGTGATGGGTGGCCGTCAGGTCGAAGCGGTCGAGCATGGCGTCGATGCGCGCCCCTCGCTCCGCGCGCGACACGCCGTAAACGCGCGCGTAAAAGGACAGATTCTCGCGCACCGTCAGGTCGTTGTACAGGGCGAACTTCTGGCTCATGTAGCCGATCTCGTGCTTGATGCGCTCGCTGTCGCGGACCACGTCCAGCCCCAGGACCTGCGCCGACCCGCTGGAAGGCGGGATGATGCCGCACAGCATGCGGATGGTGGTCGTCTTCCCCGACCCGTTCGGCCCCAGGAAGCCAAACACCTCGCCCGTCTCGACCTCGAAGGTGACGCGATCGACGGCGGTGAACTCGCCGAAGCGCTTCGTCAGTTCCACCGTCTCGACCGCCACCGCCTGTGCCGCGCTCACGCGCCCTCCTCCGGCGCGCCCCGCGCCGCGAGGAATACGTCCTCCAGCGTGGGTGGCGTCGCTGCGACCTGGCGAATTGCCACCTCACTGGCAACCTGCCGCGCCACGTCCTCGACGTCGGCGGGGCTGTCGACGAGGACATGCAGGCGGTCGCCGAAGAGTTGCGCGCCGCGCGTGACCGATGCCAGCCGGGCCAGGTCGCGGGCGCGGCGCAGGCTATCCGGGGTAGGCAGGGCGAGGGTGATCTCGACCAGGGTGTGGGGCAGTTGGGCGCGCAGGGTATCGGGCGTACCCACCGCCAGCAGGCGCCCCTGGCCCAGGAAGCCCACGCGATGGCAGCGTTCCGCCTCGTCGAGGTAGGCGGTCGAGAGGAGCACCGTGTAGCCGTCGGCTTGCAGGCGGTAGAGGATACGCCACAGGTCGCGCCGCGAGACCGGGTCGACGCCCGCCGTCGGCTCGTCGAGGAGCAGCACGTGGGGGCGGTGAATCAGCGCGCACGACAGGGCCAGCTTCTGCCGCATGCCGCCCGACAGGTCGTCGGCCAATCGCTTTTGAAACTCCGCCAGGCCACTGAAGGCCAGTATCTCGTCCGCCCAGGTCGTCCACTCGCTAGGGCGTAGGCCGTATACCTGTGCGAAGAAGCGGATGTTCTCCTCGACGGTCAGATCGCCATACAGCGAGAAGCGCTGCGCGACGTAGCCCACTTGCCGCCGTGCCCGGTCGCCCTCCCCCACCACATCGAAGCCCAGCACAGTCGCGCTGCCCGCCGTCGGCGCGATCACCCCGGCCAGCATGCGCAGCGTGGTGGTCTTGCCCGCGCCGTCGGGGCCAACCAGGCCCAGAATCTCGCCGACTCGCACATCCAGGTCAAGACGGTCTACGGCCGCCACGGTCCCGAAGCGTTTCGTCAGCGCCTGGGTGTGAATCGCGAACGCCCCATCGGGTTGCACGGCAGACATGGCTACTCTAAGCTCTTGTGGAAGCGGATGACACTCAGGGCCGCGATGACGATGGCGAAGATCAGGAGGGCCAGGGCCTGACCGTACAGATACTCCAGGCCAATACCCTTGAGAATGATACCGCGCAGAATTTCCAGGAAATAGGTGAGGGGCAGGATGTAGGATAGCAGGCGAATCGCCTGGGGCATCGACTCGCGCGGGAACATGAAGCCCGAGATGATGAAGGCCGGCATGACGGTGAGCATGGTCGTCTGCATCGCCTGGGCCTGGGTGCGCGAGACGGTGGAGATGAGGAGACCCATGCCCAACGCGCCAATCAGGAACAGCAAGGACAGCAGCATCAATAGCAGCAAACTGCCGTTGATGGGCACGCCGAACCACAGCGTGCCGATTAGCAGCGTCGCCCCGACCTGGGCGAAGGCGATGGCCACGTAGGGCAGCAACTTGCCGAGAATCATTTCGGTCGGGCGAATGGGTGTGACGATCAACTGCTCCAGCGTGCCGCGCTCGCGCTCGCGGACGACGGCGAAGGCCGTCAGCAGCACGGCCTGAATCTGCAAGATGACGCCGATCAGGCCGGGAATCATGAAGTTGGCGCTCTGGAGGCCAGGGTTATAGAGGATATTCGGGCGCAGGTCGAGGGGTGAGGAGATCGAGCGGCCCGTCGACTCGGCCAGGAGTTGCACACCCCGCGCCTGGGCGAGCGTGTTCGCCGTCAGCAGGGCCGTCTGGGCTACGTTGGGGTCTGAGCCGTCTATGAGCGCCTGCACCTGGGCCGGTCGCCCCGCCAGTACGTCCGCGCCGAAGGTGGGCGGGATGATGAAGGCCACCTTCGCCGCGCCACTATCGATGGTCGAGCGCGCCGCACCCGCGTCGGGGACGTCCCCCACGACGTCGAAATAGCCCGTGTTGACGACAGCGCGCACGAAGTCGCGGCTGCGCTGGTCGCGCACCTGGTCGGCGATGACGGTCGGGATATGGTCGACGGTGGTATTGATGGCATACCCGAACAGGAATAGCATCATCATGGGTTGAACCAGGATGATTATCAGAGTGCGCCGGTCGCGGACGATCTGGATAAACTCCTTGACCATCAGGGCGCGAATTCGTTCCAGCATCCGCCTACCTCCCCGCCCCCAGGCGCGCGTCGGCGAACATGCCGGGCTTGAGGCGCTGGTCGGAATTGGGGATCTGCACCCGCACGGCGAACACCGTCTTGGCGCGGTCGTTCTGCGTCTGCACGTTGCGCGGCGTGAATTCAGCCCGGGGCGAGATAAAAGTCACTGCGCCGTGGAACGTCTCGCCTGGGAACGAGTCGACGGTGATGTCAACCCCCTCGTTGAGCATCACTTGACCGATACGGTCCTCCGGCACAAACACCGTCAGCTTCAAGTCACCGAGGGGGGCTATACTCAGCAGCGACGCGCCTGGCGACACCGCCTCGCCGACGTGGACGGCGCGGCGGCTGATGACGCCGTCGCGGGGGGCGGCCACGGCCGTCTTGGCTACCTGAGCCGTGGCGCCCGCCAGGGCCGCCTCGGCCTGGGCCACCTGCGCCTTGGCGACCGCCAGTTGCTCCCTCGTCGCGCCGTTCTTGAGAGCGTCGAGCCGGGCCTGCGCGCCCGCCTCGGCGGCCTTCGCTGTCGCCAACTGCCCGTCGGCAGCGTCCACCTGGCTGTTGGCAGCGATAGGGTTGTCGCGAATCGCCAGCAGGTCGGTGAGGCCGCGCTGGGTCTGGTCGAGATTCGCCGTGGCAATGGCTCGCTCCTCCTCAGTCGCGCCGCTCTCGGCGTCGGCCAGCCGCGTCTCCGCGCTCTGCAATGCGGCGCGGGCGGCGGCCAGGGCGGGCGCGGCGTTGGCCTGCCTGGCGGCCAGGTCCGACTGCGCCTGGGCCAGCGCCGCCTCAGCGACCTGAATCTCCTCGGGCAGCGCGCCGT
>JAHCIE010000025.1 GCA_026129385.1 Anaerolineae bacterium | reverse complement strand
ATTTCGGAGCATCGGTGGCTTTGGCGGCGGGGGCTTGAGTAGGTGCGGGTGCCTGGGTGGGCGCCTGGGCGGGCGCGGGGGCGGCGGCCTGGCTGCACGCCGCGAGCGCCAATAGGATGAACAGCGCGGCGACGCCGGCGAGCCGGCGCAACGAAGGGGCGAACATCGTGGTCCTCCTAGCTTAAACCATACCGGCAATGAGTGCGGGCAGTATAGTCTACTCTGGGGCAGGTGTCAATTATGAGGCCAACGAAAAGTGTTGACAGGACAGCCGAAGGGTTCTAGAATAGACAGCCTCAATGCTCTCGTCCAAGGAGTCTCGCTATGCGCCGCGCCATCACGACCGATGGCCTCACTCTGACCGTCGAAACCCTCGGCAGCGGCCCGCCCCTTGTCTTCGCCCACGGGCTGACCGGTACGCGCCGGGGAGTTCTCCGCCAACTCGCGCCCCTGGCCGACCGCTTCCAGATCATCGTCTATGACCAGCGCGGCCACGGCGACTCCAGGCCCGTCACCGACCCTGCCCGCTACGACGCGGACCGTATGGCCGCCGACCTGGCCGCCGTCCTGGATGCCCTGGACATCCCGCGCGCCATTGTGGGCGGCGAGTCCATGGGCGCGGCCACCACGCTCCTGTTCGCCTTGCGCTGGCCGGAGCGTGTCGAGAAGCTCCTGCTCACCGCGCCCGCCTTTGGCGAGACGCCTAATACCGAGTCGCCGCGCCTCAAGGAGATGGCGGCGGGTATCGCGGGCCTCGGTATGCCCGGCTTCCTGGCCCGCGCCGCAGAGCGTCAGCGTGACCTGCTGGGCTGGTCACCGGAAGCGGTCGCCCACGTCGCCGAGAGCTTTAGCGCCCACGACCCGGCTAGCCTCGCGGTTGCCCTCCAGACGGTTAGCGACTGGCAGCCGTTCCCTGACCTGTCCGTGCTGGCCGACCTGGCCTGTCCGACGTGTATCATCGCCTGGGACGGCGACCCGCTGCATCCCCTGGCGCTGGCCCGGCAGGTCGCGGCGACGCTGCCCCACGCCGAACTGCACCTGATACCGACCCTGCCCGCTGTCTTCGTCCAGCCTACCCTGGTGGGCGAAGTCTACCGCCGCTTTCTCCTGCCCGAAGGATGACCGCCATGCCCCCGACCGATCTGCACCGCGCCAGCCTCGTCATTGACGGCTTGAACGCCAGCTACTTCCAGGACCGCGCCGTGCTGGAGCGCATTCATCAGGGCGGCGTTACGGCGGTCAACGCCACCATCGCCGCCTGGCACGCCATGCCGGAGACCATCACCCTGCTGGCCGACTGGCCCGACCACTTCGTTCAGCACGCCGACCTCATCCGCCCGGTGCGAACGCCCGACGACATCCTGGCCGCCAAGGCGGAAGGCCGCGTCGGGGTCATCCTCGGCTTCCAGGACACGCGCCCCCTTGAAGACAATGCCCGCCTCGTGTCGGTCTACCACGCGCTCGGTGTGCGCATCATCCAGTTGACCTATAACGAGCGCAACCGCGTCGGCTGCGGCTGTCTCGTTGCCGACGACGATGGTCTGACCGAGTTTGGCCGCGCCGTCATCGGAGAGATGAACCGCTACGGCGTCCTGGTGGACCTGTCGCACGTCGGCCCGCGCACCACCCTGGACGCGATCGAGGCGTCGGCGCAGCCCGTCGCCATTACCCATGCCAACTCGCGCACGCGCTGCCCTCACCCCCGCAACAAGACCGACGAGGCCATCCGCGCCGTCGCCGGCCGGGGCGGGGTGGTGGGGGCCGTCGCCTTCCCGCCGCTGGTGACAGGGCGTATGGACGCGACGTTGGACGACTATCTGGACACCATTGAGTACCTGGTCCAGTTGGTGGGGGTAGACCATGTGGGCATTGGCGCCGACTTCATGGAGAACATGCCCACGGAGATACTCCAAAAAGCTCTGGGCGGCGGCCGCGAAGGCCCCCCACCCGCCGATGTCGTCAATCTGTTTCTCGCCACCGCCACCCAGGGCTTTGCCTCGGCCGCCGCCTTCCCCCACGTCACCGAGGGGCTGCTGCGCCGCCGCTTCAGCGAGGATGATATTCAGCAGATTCTCGGCCTCAACTGGCTGCGCCTCTACCGCGCCGTGTGGCGTTAGTCCCTGGCGGGTTGGTTCGACTATACTTCCCCTTACCATAGCGATCATATGCCGTCCATTGAGCAGGAGGACTCCCATGTGCTACGAGGACAATGACCGACCGCCGCTGCCGGAAGGTAGTCGAGGGCCAGCCTCAGGCGAAGACCTGGTGCTGACCTCAGCGGATGGAACTCAGTTTGCCGCCTACCTGGCCCTGCCCGGCGGCTCGCCCAGCGCCCTGGCCCTCATCCTGCCCGACGTGCGCGGCCTGCACGGCTTCTACAAGGACCTGGCGCTGCGCCTGGCCGAGGTGGGCATCGCTGCCATCGGCCTGGACTACTTTGGCCGCACAGCGGGCCTCACACCGCGCGACGACACGTTCGAGTTCTGGCCCCATGTCCAGGAGACGCGCTTCCCCTCCATCCTGGCCGACGCCCAGGCGTCGTTGGCCGAGGCGCGGCGGCGCGTGGGCGAGAGTACGCCGAGCTTCACCATCGGTTTCTGCTTCGGCGGGACCAACTCGTTTTTCTGCGGCATGGAGGAAGGGCTGGGGTTGACCGGCGTGATTGGCTTCTACGCCGGTATGAAGCGAGACTTCGGCAGCGGCACGCTGTTGGACCGCGCGCCCCAGCTTCGCGTCCCCGCCCTCGGCCTGTTCGGCGGCGCGGACCAGGGCATCCCCGTCGAGCAGGTGGAACAGTTCGACCAGCGGCTGGACCAGTCTGGGGTGGAGCACGAAATCATTATTTACCCCGGCGCGCCGCACAGCTTCTTTGACCGCCGCGCCGTCGAGTTCGCCGACGCCTCGGCCGATGCCTGGACGCGGGTGCGGGCGTTCATCGCGCGCTACTCATGATGGCCGAGTGTGGCGATCCCTGGCAACCGCGCCTCACCGAGCCGTGACATCGATGTCCATGAGACGCTCGTCGCCGAGCATGAGGGCGTAGCGCCCCGCCGGCAGGTCGGCGGGAAGGGGGAGCAGGTGGACAGCGCGCACGACCTCGCCCGCGCGCCACTGGTCCAGCGGGTAAGTCGCGCCGGGCGATGCGTCGACACGCGCGGCGGTATCACCCAGAGCGAGGGTGACATCACCACCGGGCGACCGTGGTGCGTCGCGGCCCGCCTGCCAGTAGAGGAGGACCTGCAACTCGTCGCCGGCGTGGACCGGCGTGTCGGGTGCATGGTCGAAGCCGCGCCTGAACGCGCTCAGGCCCAGCAGGGTCAGGTCGCCAAACTGCGCGTCCGTGCGCGCGGGCAGATTGAAGACTTCGACCGGCGGCGGCACGGCCGGACGGCTGACCTCCACCGGGCCGAGGCGCACATAGTCACCGCCGCTCGCCACAGGCAGCCGTTGCCCCGTCGCCGCGTCGTATAGCCCAACCCGTAACTCAGCGGGGCCGGGCGGCGTTCCGAACGGGACAAGGATGCCGTGGTTGTCGTCACGGCTCTCACTGGCGAGCCAGCCTGTCGTGGGTTGGCCCGCCGGAACAGCGTCACGCTGGGCGAGGATGACACCGTTGGGCGCGACAAGATGGACAAACACGGTGACGTTCTTGTCGATGGACTGCAGGGCCGTCCAACGCAGGGACAGGGGTAGCACGTCGCCCGCCTCAACGCTCGTGGCTGCCAGCCGCGCCGAGTCCAGCGTGAATTGATCCCCCAACCGCGCCCCGATAGGGCGCGCCTCGCCGCTGGTCGTCGGCAGGGCGTACATGGTCAGGCGCAGGTTGCCCCACCAGCTATCGGCGGCCTTGTAGGCGTGGCTGTTGAGCCAGTCCTCGACGATACCCTGCGGGTCGCTTTCATTGGTGGCCCAGAAGACGCCGAACACTCGCTGATGGTCGCGGGCCAGTTCCGCGAGGGTGGCCTCGGTTTTCGCCCGGTCGGCGGGTCGCTGCTGCGGCAGCGGATAGACGGGCAAATTACCGCTGTCATACAGGCTAAAGACCTCTGCCTGGGCAGGGGCATTGAGGATGACGGCGTCGCCCGGTCGGCCAGCGGCCGCTAGATAGCGGGCGATACCGCGATAGTCGTCGCGGGCCTGGCGCGGGTCGAAGTAGTAGCCTCGCAATCCTGCCACCGAGACGCCCACCACGCCCAGCAAAAGTAGCGCCGAGGCGACTGTCCCAAGGCGCGACCACCAGCGGGCGGGTAGCAGCGCGCCCCGCGCCAGCAACAACGCAAAGGGTGGCAGCACCACCAGCAGGAACTTGGGGTTGTACATCGGGCGGCCAAGGGACAGCACGAACATGACCAGTAGTGGCGCGGCCAGGTAGGCGGTCGCAGCGAAGCGTGCGAAGCCGTCGCTCAGCGCCTCGTCCGCGGGCACGACGCTCGACCGACGGCGGGGAGCGGGCAGGAACGCGCCGACGAGGAGCAGCGCGGCAAACAGCAGCGCCCACGGCGACCATTCCGCCCCGCGCCCCAGGCTGAAGACGCGCAGGCTATCTTGCACCAGGAAGGGCAGCGTGAAGGGCGCGCTGACGGCGGGCCAGGCGCGGATACCCGGCAGGGCGCGCAGCAGCCAGGGCAGGAACACGGCGGCGATGAGCAGATTCGCGCCAAGCCAGACAGCCAGTGGACGCCAGGCGCGGCGCTGGATAGCCCATACCAGGACGATGAGGTTGGCTGCCAGGGGTGCGGTGAAGGCGAAATAGTGGCTGTACAGCGCGCCGAGGGCCGCAGTGACGTAGCCCACTAGAGGGAGGGGCCACCAGCCACGCCCCGCCTGCCAGCCCTGGATCAGGTATACCGCCGCCAGGACGCTGGCCGCACCGAGGAGGGCGGCCAGGGTGTACATGCGCGTTTCCTGAGCGTAGTAGACAGCGACGGGCGACACAGCCGCCAGAAGCCCGGCCGCCAGCGCCAGCCAACCATCGAAGAGGCGTCGCCCCAGCAGCCAGGTGACGGCCACCAGCAGCACACCCAGCGCCGCCGACAGGCTGCGCGCGGCAACCTCACTCGTGCCGAAGGCCGCCGTCCAGTAGTGGAGCAGGAAGTAGTACAGGGGTGGATGGATATCGGCGGCAGCGTCGCGGGCGATGGTAGGCAGGTCACGCCCCGCAAGGATGACCGACGTGCCCTCGTCGTACCAGAAGCTCTGGCCGTCGAGGCGGTACAGGCGCAGGCCGAGCGCCAGCAGCAGCACGACCAGCGCCAGCCATAGCAGGAGGTCCGCAGGGCGTCGATTGGAAGTAGTGAGGGCGGGTTGGGCAGACATTGCATGCAATTGTACTCAGGCGCATGGGACGCTCCAAGATTACCGCCATCCGGAGCGCTCGTGTGGGATGGTCACACCCAGCGTTTCTACCTCGTTGCGCGGAGGATATGGCCGTTCGCCACGCGGGGCTATCCCACAGACGTGCCGAGGCAGGCGCCGCGTGTATAATTGCGGCTATGCCCGTTACCTCTTCCCCTGCGCGCCGCACTGGCATCTGGCTCGCCCTCGCTCTCACCGTCGTCTTCGGGGTGGGCCTCGCCCTCCGCCTGGCGCAACTCGGCACGCTGCCCCTCGGCCTGCACCACGATGAGGGCTACAACGCCCTCGACGCCCTGGACATGCTGCGCGGCGCGCGGCCGGTGTTCCTGCCCGGCAACTTTGGGCGCGAGCCGCTGTTTATCTACCTGCAAGCCCTATCCATCGCCGCCTTCGGTCTCACGCCCTGGGCCATCCGACTGCCCGCCGCGCTGGTGGGCGCACTGACCATTCTGGCCCAGTACCTACTCGTCCAATCGCTCCCCCTGCCCAGGCCCCGCCTGACAGCGCTGCTCAGCGCGGCGCTGCTTGCCGTCACCTTCTGGCCCATCGCTAAGGCCCATCAGGGGCTACGGGCCGGGATGCTCCCGCTGTGGGTGGCTCTGGCGCTGTGGGCGTGGTGGCGGGCGCTAGGCGATGAGCAGGCTCCGTCCTGGCAGACGGGCGCGTGGGCCGCATTGTCGGGCGCGTTCGTCGCTGCCAGCGTGTACACCCACACCAACGGCCGCCTGCTGCCAGTCATCCTGGCGCTGTCGGCGCTGTGGGTGAGCCTGGTATGGCGGAGGTGGTGGCCGCTGGGCGGCTTGGCCGTGGCGCTGGTAGTGGCGAGCATGCTCCTGCTACCGCTGCTCCTCTACTTCCGCGACAACCCCGACATGCTCGGCCTGCGGGCGGGCCAGGTGTCCATCCTCAACCCTGACGTCAATGGCGGCAACCTCGTCGGCGCGCTGGCAACCAACGCCGTCAAGCTGGCCCGGATGCCCATCGTGCGCGGGACCGACTCGGGCTGGGAGAACCTGCTCGGCCGACCCGTATTCGACCCGCTACTGGGAGTGTTCTTCCTGGTCGGGTTGGGTCTCCTGGTGTGGGACCTGATGGGTCGGCGCGGGCGTCTCGCGCAGTCGGCGGCGGTGCTGGTGGCGGTGGCCTTCGTCGTGATGCTCGTCCCGTCGTGGCTGAGCGACGGCGCGCCCCACTACGGTCGATTGACGGGCATCTGGCCGACCTTGTTCCTGCTGCCGGCCTGGGGCCTGGTCAACGTGGGGAACTGGCTACAAGGCCGCGTGACGCCCTGGCTGGCGTGGGGGCTGGTCGCCCTGGCTATCGTCGTCAGCGGCGTCTGGTCCACCCGCGACGTGTTCGGCCCCTACGCCGCCTCGCCGGAGATTCACGATGTCTACCGAGGCGCAGCCATCCAGCGCGGTGAGCAGGTGGCCGCCCTGGTCGCCGCTGGGCCAACGTACGTGACGCCGGGCGTGTGGAACCAGACGCCGGTGCGCATGGTCAACGCCGAGCGCCCGCCACGCAGCTTCGACCCGCGCCACGGCCTCGTCCTGCCACCCGGCGGCGACGCCCGCTACGTGTTCGAGGCGTGGGAGGTGAAGGACGCCGAGAAGTTCGCAGCGCGCTGGCCGGGTATGCAGCGCGAGGCAACGCCGGTCGCCCCGGCCGAGGCGCAGCTTCTCGTCTACCGTCTACCCGACGCTGCCCGGCCTCCTGTAACGGACACCCTCGCCATGCCGCCGACCTTCGGCGACGCGATTCGCCTACAAGGTGTGGCGGTCGCACCCACCATCGCCCACCCCGGCCAGAGTGTCGACGTGACCCTGGACTGGTTAGCGCTGCAACCGACGACTACCGACGTCAATTTCTTCGTTCACCTCGTCACCGCCGACGGCCGCCTCGTCGGCCAGTTCGACGGTCCGCCCCTGGGCGGCAGCTACCCGACCACCGACTGGCAGCCGGGCGAACGCATCATCCAGCAAGTAAGCATGCCCCTGGCGACCGATGCCCCACCCGGCGAGATCGCGGTGCGCGTCGGCTGGTACGACTGGCGCGACGGCCAGCGCCTCCCTGCCCCCGCCGCCCCCGACAACGCCCCTCAGGTGGGTGGGCTCACCATTACCCGTTAGCCGAAGAGAGAGGACAGGATTTACAGGATTGACGGAATCATATCTTGCTAATCCTGTCAATCCTGTCCATGTATCTTATCGTGGCGTGGGAAGGTCGAAGTCGCGCAAGACCCCCCACACCGGATCATCGCGCTCGTAGTCATACTCGCCGCAGAAGTATTCGAGCTTGCCGTTGACCCGCAGCTGGCCGTAGGCGTACTGCCATAGCAGGTAGCCGTCCACCCCGTCGTCAAAGGAACGCCCCAGGTCGCGGCGAATCGTGCGGGCGCGCTTGCGCACTGCGTCGTTGGGCAACTCCTGGCAGCCACCGTCGTAGGCTTTCTCGTATATCTCGCCCCACACCAGGGGCATCTTCCCGTCCAGGACGACGCCCATATGCCGCTTGAGCAGGTCATCAAAGTCGTTGCCCGCCGCGCGATGCAGCGTCATGGTATCCACGCCGGGGATACGCGCCATACGGGCGAAGTGCCCCTCCTGCACGGCGTCCGGCACCCAGATACCCTGTAGCCCCACAGCCAGCGGGCGGCACGTGTCCTGCGACCGCACCAGCTTCGCCCCCGCCTCGGCCCACGCTACCATCCGCGCCCGACACTCGGCGCTCATGCCCTCTGGCCCGCACGACGGCTCGTTCATCAACTGCCACATGAAGACTTCCGGGCGATCCTTGAGACGGCTCACCACGCGCCGCACGTGGGCCTCGTAGGCCTGGCGGTAGGTATCGCCGAACAGGTCCTGACGGCGATCGATATGCCAGAAGTCGTCGAAGGTAACGACGAAGCGCAGATTGTACTTGCGGCCCAACGCCAGCGCCTGGTCCAGGTGGTCAAGATCGTGGCCCGGTAGAATCCACGTCCGCACGACGGTCACACCGTCGGCAGCCAGGTCGGCGAAGGCCTCGTCAATAGCCTCCAGGGGCAGCTTCGACAGATAGGATAGATTCGTACCCACGAAGGTCCACGGCTGGCCGTCACGCCAGAACTCTCCGTCGCGGGCCGTGACCAGCCCGGCGCAGTCGCGGCCGAGGCTGATGGCCGTGGGCAGCGGCTTCGGCAGGCGAGGGTCAACGGTTGGCGCAGGTGCGCGTGTCGGCGCAGCCGTCGGGGCGGCCGGTAGCGCAGGCAGGAATACCTGCGCCGTGACGGCAGGCGTGGGCGCGGGTGTCACCGGGGATGGCGCGGTGGTTGGGAGAACAGTGGAGACGGCCGGCGGCGTCGCCGTGGGTATCGGCGGTGGGGGCGGCGCGCACGCGGCCAGCAGGGAGAGTAGCAGGCTAGCTGCAACACAGTACGGGATATGGAGAGATGCGATACCTTCGACCGTCGTAACGCGATGCGCCCGCCACGCCCACCACGCCACACCGAGCAGCGCCACCAGACTTGCGAGACTGATCGCCAGGCCCAGCCGCCACGTCGCCGGCTCGAACACAAGCTCGACGCGATGCTCACCCGGCGGGACGCGCACGGCGCGGAAGGCAAAGTTGGCGCGCTCGATGGGCGCTGGCGTGCCGTCCACCGTTGCCCGCCAGCCGGGATACGCAACCTCGGCGAAGACAACATAGCCATCGGCAGCAGCGTCCACATCGACCGCGACCCGCTCCGGCTGGTAGTCGGCGAAGGTCACGCCGCCAGCATCGCTCGGCCCCGTCAGAATGTCGCCGCTACTGAGGATAACCTCCCGCACGGGGTCAAAGCCAGGCGCATGCAGGGCAGCGAACTGCCCCGCGCTGTCGGGAATGACCCGGCTGCGATACACGACCTGAGCGCGGGGCAGCGCCGCTCGGTTGAGATAGATGTTCACCTGCGGGTCGGCGTCGAAAACCGGCGCGAACTTATCCCACGGCAGCGCGAAGTCCTTAGGCCCGATGATATACCTGGCATTGAGGAAGTCATACAGCCGTGTGGCGCGATCGGTCAGGCTTTCAAAGTAGAGTTGGTAGTCGGCCACCTGGAGCGGGTTATAGATACCGCCTACATCCTCGAGACCGCGTAGCAGACTGAGATTTGGCGACCACGCCCCCCAACTCTCCGGCCGCACCTCGATACGGTACTGCGAGGTGTCGCCCTTGAGAAACGCGAGAGCGGCCGGGTGATCGTAGTTGGCCGTCGGGTCGGCCGTGCCCACGTCCACCCCGTAGCCCTGGATAACCAGGTCCAACGCCAGCAACAGGACTGCCAGCCCACCCAGCCACGCCCCGCGCAGCCTGCCCCACACCGCCAGGGCGATCAAGGCAACGCCCGTGCCCAGCAGCAATGCCGCCTGCCACAGCGCCTCTTGGGCAGCGGCGAACTGCACTGCGTTCGGCCGCCCTATGCGCGGCAGTCCCTGCCAGGCGACGAACAGCCACACGACGAGGATCACCGCCACTCCCGCCGCCAGCCAGGCATGCACGCGACGTGGCGCGCGCAGCAGGGTATCCAGCCCCAGGGCGGCGAGAGCCGCCAGACCCATGTCCACGAGGAGAATCAGGCGCGCGGGGGCGCGTAGTTGGGCCATGCCTGGCACGAAGCGATAGAACCATTCGTGGAGCGGGGTAGCCGGGCCCAGGGCGAGCAGCAATCCCAGCCCCGCCAGCAGCACCCAGAAGGCGGCCCGCCGCCCCCGCGTCAGGCCGACCGCTGCCAGGAGCAACGTCAGCACGCCGACGTAGCCAACCTCGACGCGGGGCCAGTCGGCCCAGAAGCCGCCGGGGCCGCGCCCGTGCAGATGCGGGGCCACCAGTCCGATCACTCCCTGGACCGGCAGTGAGTACAATGCAGCATCCGCGTAACTGAAGCTCGCCCGCCGCGTCAGGCCGGTCAACTCGTAGGCGGGCAGCACGGTCAACGCAGCCAGCCCCAGCCCCAGCACGATGATTCCCAGCAGCGTGACGAGGGTTACCCGCACCGACTGGCCGGAGATCATCGGCGCATCGGGCAATCCCCAACCGGCCAGGTCCTCGGCCCCGCGTTTGCGCCAGGCCGCCCAGGCGGCGACGGCCAGCGCGAAGGCCCCGTACAGCGTCAGAGCCAGCAGGCTATGGAGCAGCGGTTGGGTGTGCCCGGCCAGCGCACTGAGCGCCAACGCCCCCGCGCCGATGACAATACCTGGCCCGCCACCCAGACGCGCCCCCAATAGGATGAGGGGCAGCCAGGCCGCACTGGCGATGAGGTTGAGGTTGCCGAAGTGGGTAAAGAACAGGTCAGACAGTCCGAAGGCGACCGCACCCAGCAGGGCAGCCCAGCGCGACAGGGCAGGGCGGAACCACACCCGCAGCAGCGCGTACATGAGCGCGCCCGCCAGCCAGAAGTGGAAGACGCTCAGTAGTTCCAGGCGGCGGTACTCGACCGCGCCCGGCAGGAGCGCCTGGAGCAGGGTCAATGGGTAGAACACCGCCGTCTGAATATCGGCCAGAAAGGGCGAGCCACTATAGAGGAAGGGGTTCCACAGGGGGATGCGCCCCGCCCGCAGCGAGTCGACGGTGTAGTTGTACAAAGGGTAGAGGAAGCCCGCCAGGTCGCCGCCGCCCTCGGGCATGTAGCGGCCCTGGAACAGGATCGGCGCGAAGAATGCGCCGATGACCAGGGCCAGCACACCCAGGGCCGCCGCATCTGGCAGCCATCGCCGCCAGCCTATCGCACTCTGTTCGCCTGCCTTCGCCGCCGCCTGGCTCAACTACCCTCCGCGTTCAGCAATGTCGATTGTCATTGTACTCCGAACGCTGCCCCTGCGTAAGTCCTTGCCCGTTCATCGCCACGCAGGGCACGACAAGCGCCACGACCGGCAAGACTCCGGGTTATGTCCTCGTCGTTCACGTAGTCTCCCCTGCGTGCCCGTGGCGTTTCCCCCAGAGCAACGCCACCTCGCTTGCCCTCGCCGCGATTTCGCATATAGTCTGGCAACGTGAATACCCTTCAGGAGGCCGACATGATTCCCGACCCCGTGACCCTCCACGGCCGGTGGGTCACCCTGGAGCCGCTGGAGTCGCGCCACACCGCCGACCTGTTCGCCGCCGCCCAGGACGAAGACATCTGGCGCTATCTGCCGGCCGCCATGCCGCGCAGCCTGGCTGACATGCAGACGTGGACCGCCAATGCCCTGGCCGTCCGCAATGCCGGTCAGATGCTACCCTTCGCCATCGTCGAGCGCACCACGGGCCGCGCCATCGGCAGCACTCGCTACCTGGATTACTCGGCCTTCGACCGCCACATAGAGATCGGCTGGACGTGGCTCGGCCGCGACTGGTGGCGCACGCCCCTCAATACCGAGTGCAAGTACCTGCTGATGCGCCACGCCTTCGAGACCCTCGCCTGTATCCGCGTCCAGCTCAAGCCCGATCTGCGCAACGAGCGTTCGCAGCGAGCCATAGAGCGTATCGGCGGCGTGCGTGAGGGCATCTTGCGCAAGGCGGTCATCGTTCCCAAGGATGGCCACCAGCGTTGGTCCGTCTACTTCAGCATCCTCGATGACGAATGGTCCTCGGTTAAGGCGCACCTGGAGGAAAGCATGACCCGACCGTGACTCGCACTGCCGCTCACCGTGAGGAGCAGGGGGATAGACAGGAGCATGAAATAAACGATGAAGGACCCGGCGACGCAGGAAATTTCCCGCAGTCCCTGATCCTTCATCCGTGGAATATCACTTACTACCAGACGGGTCGATGGCGGACTCTCGCGCTAGACGCTCAACCAACCCGAACGCAGCCAGGCCAGGTACTCCGTCAGGCCGTCGAGGAGTGAATAGCGCGGCACGAAGCCCACATCGTCGCGCAGCCGCGACAGGTCCAGAGTGTTGCGCTCCGAACCGGGCATCGCCACGACATCGGCGACTTGCTGCTCGCACTCGCTCCAGCTGAAGTCTGGCGCCAGTGTGCATAGTGCGTCGCATACCTCTCGCACGGTGGCCGCCCGCTCCCCGGCCACGTTGTAGACGTCGTAGCGCAGCGTGTCAGCCAGGGCCAGACGCGCGAAGGCCTCGGCCACATCGGTGATATAGCAGAAGTCGCGGCTACGATCCGCGCCAAACACGGCGATATCCTCGCCGCGCACCGCCGCGTGAGCCAGGTGATAGATAACAGACATGCCGCTGCGCGAGAGGGTAGTCCGTTCCATGGGGCCATACGCGCTACCGAGTCGGCCCGAGACGGTCGAGAGGTCGAACAGAGTCGTGTAGCGGCGGCACAGCGCCTCGCCGGTCTGTTTGGCGATGGTATACAGGCTAGTGATCGCCAGGGGGGCGCTCTCGTGGGTGACAGGCATCGGGTTGGCCGCCGCGCCGTATATCCCCGTGGAGCTAACAAAGACGAAGCGCCGCGCGCCGCAAATGCGCGCTGCTTCGAGGGCATTGACTGTGCCGCCGATATTGATATCCAACACCATTGTCGGATCGCCCATCTCGATATGCCGGGGCGCCGTGACGGTCGCAGCATGAATGATGACTTTGACGCGGGCATTGGCTGCCAGATCGATCATGGCGCTACGGTTACGCACATCGACCGTAGCCCACCGAACCCGCTCGCCCCACGCGCCCAGGAAACGGAGCGCGGCCTCGTCCGGCGCCCGACGCGCCAGCGCGATGACACTCTGCCCATTCGCCGCCAGATGTCGAACCAGGTTGAGGCCTACGAAGCCAGCCGCCCCCGTGACAAGAATGCTCATGCCAGCCCCTTTGCTCGTAGCTGCTCTTTATGCATCGCGTCCTCGCTCATCGATGGCGGCTCGTGGCGAAGCGCCGTCTCATCGCCAGATAGTCGCGCCTGCCGCCGAATGCCTTACCTGCAAAGGCTGCACCAACCGCGGCCAGAGGTCAAGTTCAGGGCGGTTCTCAACGAAGCCCGCCATCGCCTCGGCTGTAGTCTCGCTCACCAGAATATCATCGTCCATCCAAGACATACGCGCGCCCACATCCCAAGAGCAGACCACCACGATTCCGCCGCGCATGCCACTCGAAGGTTGACCCCAAATCCGGGTTGTACTCGCCTTCCTGCGATGCATTGCGGCGCACTGTCGATTGTCCACTGTGGACAGCCATCATAGCGCGAGTGTGAGCAGATGTCAACTGCGAAAAATCCACCCAGGAGCCGTCATGGACAACCAGGTCGTGATGCGGTGCGCGACGGTCGCGGACGAGACCTTCCTATGGCGCATGTTGTACCACGCATCGCACATGGACCGCCAGCCGGATCGTACGCCCGACGACGCCAGGCGCGATCCGTATCTAGCGGCCTACGTCGAGGGCTGGGGGCGAGCGGGTGACCTGGGCTGCGTCGCAATTGCCCCCGGCACAGGCCAGCCCGTCGGCGCGGCGTGGCTGCGGGTACTACCCAAGCCCATCGGACCTGAGGTCGAAGGGCTGCCTGAGGTCGCAACCGCCGTCCTGCCTGGCTACGAGGGGCGCGGCCTCGGCACGCGGCTGCTCACCTGTCTGGTGGATGCGGCGCGAGGTATGTACCCGGCCCTGGCGCTCAGCGTGCGCCACGACAATCCAGCGCGGCGACTGTACGAACGACTGGGATTCGTAACCGTGGGCGATGTGGTCAACCGCGTTGGCGGCCGATCGTACGTGATGCGGCTGGATATCGGGCTATAGCGGGCCGCCAACCGTTGGCAAACACTACGACGATAACCAGGCCGGGGGATGCAAGCCCCCCGGCCTGGCGCATACCCACGCAGATCGGCTGCCCTACTGGGCTGCCTCCACCACCTCAATATTCGCCTTGCCGCCGTAAAAATCCCACCACGGCTGAGCGCCCTTCGCCAGAACCGCGTTCAGCGCCTCGATATTCTGGACACCCCGGTCCTGCAGCCAGGCCCGCAGGGCCTCAGCGCCTCCGGAGCCGTAGGCGGGAATCCCGTCCTGCCAGGTCGCCCGGCCGCATAGCACGCCTGAGAAGGGCGTACCCGCCTCCGCCGCCAGTTCCAAGGTCTCGCGGAATACCTCGTCCGTCACACCCGCGCTCAAGTAGATGAAGGGTACCCGCGCCACCTGGGCCGCCGCGCGGAAGAGAGCCTTGGCCTCGTCGCGGCTGTAGGCCACCTGGCCGTCGGTGTTCGCCGCCGAACCTTCAACGAATCGCACGTTGACGGGGACTTCGACCTTAAGCACATCCACGCCGTACTGGGGCTTTGAGAACTCGCGCATATACGCGGTCACCTTGGCCGGCTTGGCGCGCGCGAACTCCAGACCCTTCTCGTCGCCAATGGCATCACTATAGCAGATTGGCTCCAGGAAGAAGGGCATGTCGTGGGCGCGACACTCGGCCCCCACCCGCTCAATGAAGGCGTGCTTGACCGTGTTGATACGGGCGTCATCATCGGGATCATAATACAGCAAAATCTTGATAACGTCGGCCCCGGCCGCCTTCAGCCGCCCCACTGACCACTCCGGCAGCAGATCGGGCAGACGACCCTTGACCGTCGCATCATAGCCCGTCTTCTCGTAGGCCAGGAGAACCCCAGCCGTGGGTGCGCGGCGTCC
The DNA here is from genome assembly GCA_026129385.1 of Anaerolineae bacterium. Lineage (GTDB taxonomy): Bacteria > Chloroflexota > Anaerolineae > Epilineales > JAHCIE01 > JAHCIE01. Next base: position 4,275 of record JAHCIE010000025.1, on the reverse strand, counting down.
GACGGCCGGCAACCCATACTCAGGGTCCAGCAAAATAGCGCTGGCATACGGAGTCAGGACCTCAGAGACGAGAGACTTGAATTCACTTAGCTCCGCATCGCTGGCGGTAGCGCCCTTCGCTTTGGCAATCGCCTTCTGGAGCGATCCCCGCTGGTCGATGGCCAACGCCGCAATGACGCCCCGCTCATCCGCGACGGCATTGATCCCGTCCACCTTACCCTTACTCAGCTTGACCTTCTCCATCGAGATGCCTCCTAGTCAGTCATCGGCCAGCCCCGGACCTGCGCTCGCTTCGCCAGACCAGCCTGGAACAACCCCTCTCGCCCCGCGTCAAGCGGGCCTCGCCTGCACAGTCACAGCCCGCGGCAAGCACGAGCGGCATCAAGATACCACAAGCCGCCCCAAAGAGCAACGTACAGAACTCGCCAAATATTCCAGGCCAAAGCCCTTGACAAGAGCCGAATCTATGGTACAATCAATCTAGACATCTAGATATCTACTCGTCTAAACAGGCCCAAGAGGGGCTATCCTATGCCTCAAGTTGACCGCTCCTGGTTCAAGCTCGATGCACACAGCAAGGCCCCTCTGTATTACCAGATCAAGGCCAACCTTCAGGAGCTGATCGATGGCGGTCACCTGGCCCCCGGCGACCTGCTACCCTCAGAAAGTGAACTGGGCGAGTACTACAGTGTCAACCGTCTCACGGTGCGCCAGGCGGTGGGCGAGTTGGTAAGCAAAGGGCTGCTTCGCCGCGAGCGCGGCCGTGGCACCTTCGTGTCGCCCCCCAAGACCACCCACGCCATGCTACGCACCACAGGCTTCAGCGAGCGGATGCGCGAGGAGGGGCGGCGACCCTCCAACCAGGTCATTAGCTTCGAGGTCATCCCGGCCAGCGCCAAAGTCGCCGAGTACCTTCACCTCAAACCCGGCGACCTCGTCTATCAACTGACACGCCTACGCTCAGCGGATGACGAACCTCAGATGTTGGAGACGACGCACCTTCCCCATGCCCTGTTCCCCGGCCTGGACACCATCGACTTCGAGCAAGCCTCGCTGTACAACACGCTAGACCAGCAATTCGATTGCCGGGTCATAGCGGCGGACATGGGGTTCGAGCCGATCTTGCTCACGGCCTACGAGGCTAAGCTTCTCAAGACCAGAGCCAATACGCCCGCCCAGCTCCTCGAACTGGTCGCCTACGACCAGAACGGCGTTCGGGTGGAGTACAACAAATCCATCGTACGCGGCGACAAAGCGCGGTTGCTGTTCCACGTTCGCCGCCAAATCCGGAACGAGCAGGAGTCGATGATCGAATGGGTATCCTAGACACACTGTACCACGGCCTGATCGTATCCTGCCAGGCCCCCACGGGCAGCCCTCTCCGCCAGCCGGCCGTCATGGCGGCCATGGCGCGGGCGGCCGAGATGGGCGGCGCGGCAGGCATCCGCGCCCACGGCGTCGAGGACATCACGGCCATCAAGGCCATCGTGCGCGCGCCAGTCATCGGCATCTACAAGCTGCCCCTCGACGGCTTCGACATTCTCATCACCCCGACGCTAGAGTCGGCGCGGGAGATTGTCGCCGCTGGCGCCGACATCATCGCCCTTGACGCCACCCACCGACCGCGTCCCGACGGCCTGACCCCCACCCAGGCCATTCAACTCTACAAGGCCGAGTTGGGGCTTCCCATCATGGCCGACATCTCCACCCTCGACGAAGGTATCGCTGCGGCTGAGGCAGGCGCCGATATTGTGGCCACAACCATGTCGGGCTACACCCCCTACAGCCCTCAGCAAGAAGCGCCCGACTTCGATCTCATCGCCGCGCTGGCAGCTCGCATTCGGACACCCATCATCACCGAGGGCCGCATCGCCAGCCCCGAGGCTGCGCGCCATGCGCTAGACCTGGGCGCCCATGCGGTTGTCGTCGGCACGGCCATTACCGCCATCGACTGGGTCACCCGGCGTTACGTCCAGGTCCTCCCTGGCGCGCCTCGCTAGCTGCTCAGCAGTCTTAGGATGTAGCCATGACACACCTATTGGAAGTCAAAGACCTGAGTGTCACCTTTCGTTCCGATGGCGCAGTCATTCGGGCCGTCAACGGCATCTCCTACACCATGGACGAGGGCGAGTCCATCGCCATCGTCGGCGAGAGCGGCTCGGGTAAGTCCGTCGGTGTGCTGGCCGTCATGGGGCTGATACCCACCCCCCCGGGCCGCATCGAGTCAGGCGCGGTGCTGTTCGACGGGCGCAACCTGCTGGAACTATCCGAGGAGGAGATGCGCAAGGTGCGCGGGGCCGAGATCGCCATGGTCTTCCAGGACCCCATGACCTCCCTCAACCCGGTGCTGCCCATCGGTCTCCAGCTGACCGAAGCCATACAGACGCATCAGAACGTGTCGAAGGCGGCCGCCCAGGCGCGGGCTGTCGAGATGCTGCACCTGGTTGGTCTGCCCAACGCGGCCGAGCGTATCCGCGACTTCCCCTTCCAATTTTCCGGCGGCCAGCGCCAGCGCATCATGATCGCCATGGCCCTCACCTGCAATCCTCGCCTGCTCATCGCCGACGAGCCAACTACGGCCCTCGACGTGACCATCCAGGCGCAGATTGTCGAGTTGACGCGGGAGCTACAGAGCAAGCTGGGTATGGCCATCATCTGGATCAGCCATAACCTGGGCCTCGTCGCGGGGGTTGTCGAGCGGGTCATCGTCATGTACTCGGGCTTCATTGTTGAGGAAGCGCCGGTGGATGACCTGTACGAGCGACCCCTGCATCCCTACACCCTGGGCCTACTGCACGCCATTCCGCACGTCGATGCGCGTAATCAAGAGCGACTGGCGTCCATCGAGGGCCTGCCGCCCGACCTGCGCCGGCCCATCAGCGGCTGCCCCTTCGCCCCGCGCTGCCCCTATCGCATCACGCAATGTGACACCCTACCTCCCCTTGTCGAAGCTGGCCCCGGCCGCCGTAGCGCCTGCTGGCGGTGGGAAGAGCTACAGGGTGTGACCATCTTTGGAGAGCCACTATGAGCACGCCCGCCGAGACCAACGCACTGGTCCAGGTGCGCGACCTGAAGGTCCATTTCCCCATCCGCAAGGGCTTGCTGCGGCGGCAGGTGGGTGCGGTGCGCGCGGTGGACGGCGTGAGCTTCGACATCTTCAAGGGCGAGACGCTGGGCCTGGTCGGCGAAAGCGGTTGCGGCAAGTCCACCACGGGCCTCGCCATCCTGCGCCTGCTCAACATGACCAGCGGCCAGGTCACCTTCGATGGGCAGGACATCTCCGCCTTCCCCGAGTCGCGGATGCGGGCCATGCGCCGCCATATGATGATGATCTTCCAGGACCCCTACTCGTCCCTCAACCCGCGCATGACCGTGAACAGCATCATCGTCGAGCCGCTCAACGTATTCCAGATTGGAACCCCCGCTGAGCGCGCCGAGCGCGTGCGCGAGTTGATGGAACTGGTGGGATTGAACCCCGCTTTTGTCAACCGCTATCCCCACGAGTTTTCAGGCGGTCAGCGCCAGCGTATCGGCATCGCCCGCGCCCTGGCGACGAATCCGTCCTTCATCGTCGGCGACGAGCCTATCTCTGCCCTCGACGTGTCCATCCAGGCCCAGGTGGTCAACCTGCTGAGCGACCTGAAGCGCAAGCTGGGACTGACCTACCTGTTCATCGCCCACGACCTGTCGATGGTGCGATACATCAGCGACCGAGTGGCCGTGATGTACTTGGGTCGCGTCGTCGAGCTTAGCAATCGCAATACCGTCTTCGACCACCCCGCGCACCCGTACACCCGCGCGCTTCTCTCGGCTGTGCCCATTGCCAACCCCAAGCGGGAGCGCGTCCGCCAGCGAATCATCCTGGAGGGCGACGTTCCCAGCCCCGCCAATCCGCCCAGCGGCTGCCGGTTCCACCCTCGGTGTGCCTTCGCCACCGCCGAGTGCAGCACAGTGGATCCGCCGCTACGCAACCTGGCCACATCAGGCGCCGAGTCCCACTGGGTGGCCTGTCATTACGCCGAGCGGTTCATCCAGGAGGAGGTCTCTGCCCCGGATACAATAGCCTGAGTCCATTCTTGGCCCTGTCCGCCCTACCTATTTCCGCTCCCCAAGGAGGAGATTGTGAGCAAGTATATCGGATTGCTCTGCGTGGCGCTCGTGGCGCTGCTCGTCAGCGCCTGCGGTGGCGCGGCGACTCCCGCGCCCGCCGCCCAGGCCCCGGCTGCCCAGCCTACCGCCGCTGCGCCCGCCGCCCAGGCCCCGGCTGCCCAGCCT
>JAHCIE010000249.1 GCA_026129385.1 Anaerolineae bacterium | reverse complement strand
CGAGCGGCTGAAAAAAGTACCGGGGCCGATTCCCCATGTGGTAAGCCGTGTGCCGGAGCCGCACAAGGTCGGCGACAAGGCCACCTTCTGGATTAATGATCAGTCGGGCAAACGGTACTACGAGATGGTCGCGGTGCTGCGCTACATAACGGACCACGTCTACATGTGGGTCGAGGATGGCGTCAACGTCAACGACGATGCGATTCGCCGCTCGGCGGACATCTTCGAGAAGCGTATCTACCCGACGACGCATCAGTATTTTGGGACCGAGGCCAGTCCGGGTATCGACGGCGACAGGCGTTTGACCATCCTCAACGGCAGGATTCCCGACGTGGGCGGCTACTTCTCTAGCGCGGATACCTATCCGACGGTGGTCAACCCATATAGCAATCAGCACGAGATGTTCTACATCAATATTGATGGCTATCCTATCGGCACGGCGGGCTACGAGGGGACGCTGGCCCACGAGTTCCAGCATATGATTCACGCCAACTACGACCGTAGCGAGACCAGTTGGATCAACGAGGGGTTGTCGGAATTGTCGGCGCGCCTCAATGGCTACGGCGGCTCGCGCTTCGCGGGGGCATTCTCGGCCAACCCGAACACGCAGCTGACGACGTGGACCGAGGGGAACTCCACGGGGCCGCATTACGGCGCGGCCTATCTGTTCGCCAGCTATAGCTTCGACCGTTTCGGCGCGGACTTTATTCGTGATCTGGTGGCCGAGAAGGCCGAGGGCATCGCGGGTTACGAGAACACGCTCAAGAAGCACAATATTCCCATGACCTTCGAGCAGGTCTTTCAGGACTGGGTGGTTGCCAACTACCTGGACGACCCGAAGCTGGCCGCCGGGCGCTACGGCTACCCCGACATCGAAGTCCCCAAGCCGAAGATTGCCGATACCCTGGAGCAGGGGAGCGCGCCGCGCGAGGGTTCGGTGGCGCAGTACGGGGCTGAGTATCTGCGGGTGGCCGGCCGCGAGCCGCTGACCCTCGACTTTGCCGGGGCGACCGTCAACCAGCTGATTCCTACTACTGCCAGGAGTGGTCAATATTACGCCTGGTCGAATCGCGGCGACAACATGGACTCCAACCTCACGCGCGAGTTCGACCTGACGCGGATAGCGAAGGCCACGCTTCAGTTCTCGGCCTGGTATGATATCGAGGACGGTTGGGACTATGGCTACATCGAGGTGTCCACCGACGGCGGCAAGACGTGGGATCTGCTCAAGACCAACGCGACGCAGGACACTAACCCCAACGGGAATGCATTCGGGCCGGGCCTGACGGGGGCGAGCGGCGGCGCGAAGGGCGACCCGCAGTGGATTGAGCAGACCGTTGACTTGACGCCCTACGCGGGCAAGAACATTCTGGTGCGCTTTGAGATGATCACCGACGATGCGGTGAATCTCAATAGCTTCGCCATCGACAACGTGCGTATCCCCGAACTGGGTTATCGCGAGGACTTCGAGCAGGGCCTTGGCGGCTGGGACGCCCAGGGCTGGCTACGGACCAATGGCCTTGTTCCTCAGCGCTACCTGCTACAGGTGATGGAGATGCGCAAGGATGGCGCGACGGTCCGGCCCATCACGGTGGGCGCGGACGGACGGGCGACGATCGCCTTCGAGGGGCTGGGCAAGGATTACGCCGAGGCGATCCTCGTCGTAGCCGGGGCCGCGCCGGTGACAACCCAGACCGCGCCCTACAAGCTTAGCGTCAAGTAGCGCGACAGGCAGCGTGACGCCCTCGCAGGCCCTGTTCGTCGTGGTGACCGTGCTGCTGACAGTCGCGCTGACCTATCTGAGCTACCGTAGCGCGCAGGTGTTGCCGCATCTGCCAGTGGGTCGTAGCCTGCTCCTCTCGCCCGCCGATCTGATCTCGCGCCTCGTGGTCATCGGGGCCTGTCTCGGCCTGGGTTGGCTGAGCGGGGCGTCGCCCGCTCAATTGGGCTGGACCGCCGCTGCCCCGCTGCGCGACGTCGCGCTGGGCGCGCTCATCGGCGTGGTGGCCCATGCAGCGCTCTATCCGCTCGGCGCGTGGGCCGCCCGCCGCCTGGGGCCACGCGCCTACTCCGACGCTCTATTGCGGCATATACTGCCCCAGACGCGGGGTGAGTGGCCGGGGGTGGCCCTGGCGCTGAGCGTGGCGGTGCTGCTGGAAGAGTTGCTCTTCCGTTCCCTGCTGCTGGGCGGGATGCTGGCGGTTCTCGTGCCCGGCGCGCCGCTGGGTGTGAGCCTGCCCGCCCTGGCCCTCGCGGCGGGCGGCGCGCTGGTCTTTGGCCTGATGCACGCGCCCCAGGGGTGGCTTGGTATGCTGCTGGCAGGCGGCGTGGGCTTTGGCCTGAGCCTGCTGTTCCTGGTGAGCGGGACGCTTCTCATCCCCTTCGTCGCCCACTATACCTTCAATCTGGCCCAACTCGCCCGCGCTGACCGTGACCCCAATGTTTCTTTCACGCGACCTTCCCACCAGACCCCTTGACGGGATAGCACGCATGTTCTATAATGGGGCAGCGGCGTGCGATTCGCCACGCCGATCGATGGCCCGTCAGGGAGGCGTTCGATGGGGCGACCACGCAAGTTCGATAAGCCGTACAATCAGTCGGTGACGTTCGAGACGACCGAGTTGGAGATGATTCGAGCGGAGGCGCGGCGGTCGGGGATGTCGATAAGCGCGTACATCCGGGGCCTTAGCCTGCTCGGCATGGCGACGTTGTGGAGTAAGCGACGGCCAACGGGGGAGGCGCGGGTGGGCGATACGGAGGATATCAGCCCATCGGACGTAGCAGGACCGGAACGATCCACAGGGCGAAGGCCGTCGCGGCCTGGCAGGTAATGCTGGCGACCAGGCCGTAGCGGGCAGCAATTGCGCCGTAGACGAGACCCAGGGCGGCCATGACGACGGTCAAGGCCAGCAGGACGGCCGGGAAGCCCAGCGCCGCCGGCAGGAACAGGATGAGCGCGGCCAGCCCGTACAAGGCAGCCGTCAGCGCCAGACCTGCGGCGGGCTGTAAGAACCCCCTGAAGTAGATGCCTTCCACTACCGGCGCGATCACCACCAGGCCCAGGAGAATCTGCGCCGGGTTGGCCTGCCCGAACAGGCGGCGGCTGGTGGCGAGCAGCGCGTCGGGGAAGAGGACGGCGAGGGGCAGGCCCAGGACCAGACCAAAGACCAGCCCGCGCCCGATGTCGAACAGGCGGTAGCTGATGCGGGTCGCGCCGCGTTGGCTGCCGAGCAGCAGGCTGCCGATGAGCAGCACTCCCCACAGCGCCAGCAGGCGCAACTCCTGGCTGAGGCTCCACGTTCCCAGCGCGACGGCGGCAAACACCACATACACCAATAGCGGCGGCCCCAGGCGGCGCGCCGACGCTGACGACCCGCCAGGGCGGGTCGTCTTGCGCGCCGTGCGGCGGGGTTTGCTGGCGTTGGTCGCGCCTGTCTTCTTGGTGGGTGCGGCGGCTTTCCGAGTCAAGACTCAGGCTCCTCATAGTTCTGGAGGCGTCATGGTAGCTGACCACCGGCGTGACCTGGGACGAAAGACCAGGGACCAAAGGGATTAGCCAGTTGGTCGTTGGTCCTTCGTCCCAGGCCTGCGCTAGGCGCGCACCGGCGCAAGTACCGCCCGGAAGACGCGCAGGGCGGCGTCGATGTCGGCGGTGGTGATGCCGTAGTGGGTGACGGCGCGGATGCGCGCGCCATAGAAGGCAGAGACCAGGACGCCATCCCCGCGGAGCCGCTCGGCCACCTCGTAGACGTCCAGGTCATCGGTCAGTTGCAGGATGACAATGTTGGTTTCCACGGTAGACGGGTCGAGAATGACGGCCGGCAGCTCGGCCAGGCCCTCGGCCAGGCGGCGGGCGTTGGCGTGGTCCTCGGCCAGCCGGTGCACCATCTCGTTGAGGGCAACGATGCCAGCCGCGGCAATGACACCCGCCTGACGCGCGCCCCCGCCGAGGATCTTGCGGGTGCGGCGCGCTTCGTGGATGAAGTCGCTCGGTCCGGCCAGAATAGAGCCGACGGGCGCGGACAACCCCTTGGACAGGCAGAACTGGACACTATCCAAGGGAGCCGTGAGGGCCGTCACCGGAACGCCCAGGGCGACGGCCGCGTTGAACAGGCGCGCGCCGTCCAGGTGGGTCCGCAGGCCGTGGCGGCGGGCCAGGCCGCCCACGGCGGCGGTGTACGCGGGCGATAGGACGCGCCCGCCGCACTGGTTGTGGGTGTTCTCCAGGGTGATGAGGCGCGTTTTGGGGAAGTGGACATTGTCGGGGCGGATGGCGGCCTCGATGTCGGCCAGGTCCAGCGTACCGTCGCGCTGATTGCGTAATGGGCGCGGGGTGATGCCCCCCAGGACGGCGGGCGCGCCGGCCTCGGACAGGAAGGTGTGGGCCTGGTCGCCGAGGATAATCTCGTCGCCGCGCCCACAGTGGGTCAGCATGGCGACAACGTTACCCTGGGTGCCGCTGGTGAGAAACAGGGCGGCTTCCTTGCCGACCCGCTCGGCGGCCATCGCCTCGAGGCGATTGACCGTCGGATCTTCGCCATACACGTCGTCGCCCACCTCGGCCTCGTACATGGCGCGGCGCATGGTCGGGGTGGGGTGGGTGACGGTGTCCGATCGAAGGTCGATAGGCATATGCAGGCTCCTGTTCATCAAGGCTCGACAATCAAGACGCGCACCGGCCCGCCGGTCTTCTGGGCGGGCGCGCCGGGCAGGTCGACAGTGATGCGCCCGGTCCGGTCCTGGACGCCTGCGTTGGCGATGGGCTGCCCCAGGACATCCTCGACCCGAAAGCGCGTGTCTGGCGGCAGCGGATCACTGATGAAGAGGGCTGGCCGGCCGGTGGTCGCCTGGGCAATGCACACCAGACCGCCGTGGGCCGGCGTGAAGCAGATGGACCCGGTGCCGTTACGCCCGTCGGAGACAATCTGCCCCCGTGCGCCGCGTAGCAACGCCTGGGCGCGCTGATAGGCGGCGAAGGCTGGCCGCGGGCGACTGTCGTCGCGGTCCACCAGGCCATAGACGCCCTCGACGATCTCGCCCCGCTCGTTGCGCCGCAGTCCCTCGCGGGGTGTATCGACGCCGCCGAAGTAGTTGAGGGGGGTCTCGGTTGCCGCGCTCCACGCCCCCGCCAGGAAGGCCAGGTCGGCCTGTTCGCGCTCGGTGATGAAGAAGCGCCAGTACTTGCCTTGCTGCGCGGCCGGGATAGGGTCGGCGACGGGCAGGCCAAACTCGCCGACGAACAG
>JAHCIE010000248.1 GCA_026129385.1 Anaerolineae bacterium | reverse complement strand
CTCCCGTGCCCGGCCCACGCATCGCCCTCATCGGCGCGCGCGACCTGGACCCCGGCGAGGCCGAGAATGCCCTGGCCCTGGGCGCGACCGTCCTGCGCGGCGGCCCGCCTGACCTGGCCCGCCTGCCCGCTACCGTCACCGACCGCCCCATCGTCGTCCACCTCGACCTGGATGTGCTGGATCCGTCGGCCATGCCCGCCGTCAACTACGTCACGCCCGGCGGCTGGGATACCGACGAACTGGTGGGCTGGCTCGCCGCCCTCAGCCGACAGTCCAATATCATCGGCCTGGAAGTGACCGCTTTCGACCCTACTCGCGACCCCGATGGGCGAGTGGCCCCCCGGCTGGTCGACCTGCTGGCACGGCTGGTGACAGGGCTGTGGGATGCGAGCGCGCCATGAGCGAGTGGCGGCCCGATCACCCTGTCTACATCGACACCCCCATCGCCCTGGATGAGGCCGCCGCGGCCTGGCGAGCCGCCCCCGCCCTGGCCGTCGACACGGAGGCCAACAGCCTCCACTCCTACACCGAGCGCACCTCGCTCATTCAGGTCTCTACCCGCGACCAGGACTACATCCTTGATCCTATCGCCTTGACGGGTCTCAACGCCCTCGGCGTACTCCTGGCCGACCCTGGCATCGAAAAGGTCTTCCACGCCGCCGAGAACGACATCCTGGCCCTCAAGCGCGACTACGGCTTTGTCGCCCACAACGTTTTCGACACCATGCTCGCCAGCCGCATCCTGGGCCTCCCCCGCGTCGGCCTGGGCGACCTGATTCGTGAGAATTTCGGCGTGAGCCTCGACAAGCGCATGCAGCGCTACGACTGGAGTACCCGCCCCCTCGACCCGGCCGCCCTGGCCTACGCCACCGAGGACACCCACTATCTACTGGACCTGCGCGATCAGCTCTATCGGCAACTGATGGCGGCGGACCGTTGGGAGGAAGCGCGCCAGGAGTTCGAGCGGCTGGGCCGCGCCGAGCCTGTCCAGCGGGTCTTCGATCCCGACGCCTTCTGGCGGGTGAAGGGCGCTCACGACATCCAGCCCCGCGAGCGCGCCGTGCTGCGCGAGCTGTACCGCTTCCGCGACGAGCAGGCCCGCCAACTGGATCGCCCGCCGTTTAAGGTCCTCGCCGATGCGTCCCTCATCGAGCTGAGCCGCGCGCAGCCCCACTCCACCGACGACCTGCGTCCTCTGGCGCACCTGAGCCACTACCAGGCCCGTAAGTACGGCGTGGGCATCCTGGCCGCCGTCAAGACCGGCCAAAGCGCACCGATTCCCTATCGCCCCCGCGACAACGATCGCCCCGACGATGCCACGCTAGAACGCTTCGAAGCGCTACGGGCCTGGCGCAAAGCCACCGCCGCCGAGCGCGGCGTCGAGCCGGACGTACTCCTCTCTAACGCCGCCCTGTGGACCCTTGCGCGCCGTGTGCCGACAACAGTCGACGAAATCGCGACTCTCGACGTGATGACCGACTACAAGGTGCGCCACTACGGCGACGCCATCCTGACCGTCCTGCGGGCCGGACCCCGGCCGCCTTCGTAACCGCTGGTATCCCCAGACGCAACACAGCCCAGGCGAAGAAGCCGCATGCGCGACTCCAGCCTGGGCTGCAATGTAGAGAGACGCCCCATGAGGCGTCTCCATCACCAATCTAGAACCGTTTAGCGCGGCCGACGTCGCTGCGGACGGTCCGCCGGTACGGGTACAGGGACGGGGCGCGGAGCGGGGCGGAATAGTTGTTCGAGGACTTCCAAGAGACGCTTCAACATCGGGCCGAATCCCCTTTCTACTCTACACCCCTCTAGATGCGGTAGCGGCGGCCAGTCATACCCCTCGTACTCGCAATTCAGCAAGTCGTCGACCAAAAGTATACGCCGGCGTCTGGGAATGTGGCAAATTTCCGGCGCAAGCAGCACGACCATCGGTGGGCCTCACACGGCCAGGCGTCCGTTTCCGTTGCGTCGCGCGAAACGCGGCGGACGGCTATGCTGGTAGAGGGCGAGCAGCCGCTCCGCCAGTTGCCGCGGGTCGTGGCGCGTCGGCCGGCTGAGGTCCAGCACGTCCACCGCCACAACTGGCACGCCGTAGCCCTCGGCCGCCGCCTCCGGCCCCACTTGAGTCACACCCCAGGCGACGGGCAACGCGACCAGATGACTGTTCACCAGCACGTAGTCGAAAGGTAGCTCGCCCACATGACGCTGAAGCGCGGCGAGATAGTCCTTGAGCGTGTAGCCATCCGTCTCGCCGGGCTGACTGGCGACATTGGTGACGTAGACTCGCAACGCGCCCGTCGTGCGCAACGCCTCGGTTAACTCAGGGACCAGGAGATTGGGCAGCACGCTGGTATACAGGCTACCCGGCCCGATGACCACGAGATCGGCGTCGTGGATAGCGTCGAGCGCCTCCGGGTAGGCGGGCGGCGCGGCCGGCGCGAGAAATACCCGCTCGATTGCCGCCCCCCCATGCGGCAGGGCCGACTCGCCGTGAATTACCTCCGCGTTGACCAGCTCCGCTGACAGGGTCACATCCATCAAGGTCGCGGGCAAGATGCGCCCCCGCACGTTCAGGACGCGGCTAGACTCGCGCAGGCCTTCCTCGAACGAGCCGGTGATGCGCTGCATCGCGACCAGCAGCAGATTGCCGAAGGCATGGCCCCCTAGCGAAGCCCCCTCCTGAAAGCGATACTCCAGCAGTTGCGTCATCAGCGGCTCGGCCTCGGCGAGGGCCGCGATGCACTGGCGAAAGTCGCCCGGCGGCGGGACGCCGAGTTGCCGACGCAGCTGACCGCTGCTACCGCCATCATCGGCCACCGTGACGATGGCCGTCAGATTGGAAGTGTACACCTTGAGACCGCGCAGCAGCGTGGACAGCCCCGTCCCACCGCCGATGGCGACGACGCGCGGCCCACGCTCGGTACGCCGCCGATGGAGCGCGTCGACAATGGGTGTGCCCGACGCCGCGCGCGCCGCCGCCGACAGCAGCGAGCGATTGAGGCCGATAACTCCGCCCACGACGCACGCGCTGCCCAGCAACGCGAACAGGGCGGCGCGGCCGCTACGCGGCACGAATTGGAGCGTCAGGTAGTAGACAAATTCAGGGACCGTGAGGGTGCGGTACAGATCGACGAGGGAGTAGGCCAGGCCCAGCGCAAGAAGCGTGATGCCCAGCCCCAACAGGACCAGCCATCGCTTCACACGTAAGCCGGGCGTCAGCCATTTCTGAAATTCCATCGGCGTCAAGACGAGATTAGGGGTTGGAGATTAGGGGTTGGAGATTGGACATCGAGGAGTATAACGCCCTAATCCCCAATCGCCCTATCCTTGTAGATAGTCACGCAACTTGCGGCTGCGTACCGGGTGGCGCAACTTGCGGAGGGCCTTGGTCTCGATCTGGCGGACGCGCTCGCGCGTCACGCCAAACGCCTGCCCAACCTCCTCCAAGGTGCGAGGCTGCCCATCGACCAGGCCGAAGCGCATCTCGATGACCTGCCGCTCGCGGGACTCCAGGGTTTCCAGGAGCACTTCCATCTGCTCCTTGAGCATCTGCTGCGAGGCGGAGTCGCTGGGCATAGGCGTCACATCGTCGGGGACGAAATCACCCAACTCGCTGCTGCTATCATCGTCGGAATTACCGACCGGCTCATCCAGGGAGCGCGTCTCCTGGGCCATGCGAACGATCTTCTTTACCTTCGCCGTCGCCAGCTTGACCTTGCGGTCCAGATCGACCGATAGGTGCTCGCCGCGCGCCAGGTAAGCATCCACTTCTTCGCGCTCGTCAATCGTCAGCATGCCCATCTCTAGGGCGACCTCTTCCATGCTTGGGTCGCGCCCCAACTCCACCGTGAGCTTGCGTGAGACTCGGTAGTACTTGTTAATGGTTTCGACCATATGCGCGGGCACGCGGATGATGCGCGCCTGGTCGGCCAGGGCACGGCTGATGGCCTGGCGAATCCACCACGTCGCATAGGTGCTGAACTTGAAGCCCAACTCAGGGTTAAACTTTTCGGCCGCGCGCAACAGGCCAAGCGTGCCTTCCTGGATGAGATCGGACAGGGAGATACCGCGACCGACGAATTTCTTGGCGATGCTGACGACAAGGCGCAAATTGGCCTCGGCCAGCCGCGACTTGGCGTTCTCGCCGCGCTCGATGAGACGGCGCAATTCCACCTCGTCGACGCCATTGGCCGCCGCCCGCAGCTTCTCCCGCGCCTCTTCGCCAGCCAGGATCATGTAGGCCAGGGTCCGCTCTTCCTCGGCCGTCAGCAGCGCCACGCGGCCGATGTCCCGCAGGTACATCCGAACGGGATCGTCGCCGCCATGATCGAGATCGATGTGGGGCTCCGGCTCTTCCGGCTCGCGCACCAACTCGGCCAGGACTTCAGGCGACGGCTCCTCGTCGTCGCTCACCTCCACGCCCAGGTCAGTCAACTGCGCGCGCAGGCTTTCCAGGCGCTCGATGCGGCGCTCGCCCTTTGGCAGGGCGTCGCGGACATCACGCATGGAAATTGGCAGCCCTGCGTCGATCCTTTCCTGAATCTTGCGCGGCAGCGGCAGCATCTCGGTGGTGGGTGGTTCCGGCCCCAGCTCGGGGGCCGTCCAGGTTGCCGGGGTGGGGTCTAAGCCTGTAGGTCGCCTGGTCGGCTTCCGACCTGCCATCCATCATCTCCTACCGTGTTGGGACCACGTTCCGTTGCGTCTGAAACAGGGCACGACGTATCCGCTCTAATTCCATCGACACATGCTGCACGCGGACCTCGTACCGTGACGCGGACACCTCGTCCGCCTCACCGCGCGCATCCGCCAGCAAGAACCCTAACTGGGACAACTCCTGCTTCCGCTGCTGATCACGCAGGCGGAGCAGTGCCAGGAGCGTCTCACGAACCAGCGCCTCGTCCGCAACAGGCGGGCGTCGGCTGAACCCGCGGCGGATGCGCGCCACGTGCACAGCCAGGATGTCGGCCTCGGCGGCTCCCCTTGCCAGAGCCGCGAGGACCGCCTGATTATCGGCAGCCGTGAAGTCAGCCTCACCCAACGGCGCGAGGCCCTGCTCCCCCAGTGCGAACTGCACCTCAGTCAACATAGACGGCGACTGCATCAACAGGCCGAGAACATACTCTTCGAGGCCGAAATCCCGCCCCTCGTCACGTGCAGGCATCGGCTTTGGCGCGGCGGGCGTGGATGCGCGGGGCATGGGTGGGCGCGCTGCGCCGGATCGTCCCAGCGCCTGAAAACGCTGCGTCAACTGCCGCTCGTCCACCCG
>JAHCIE010000247.1 GCA_026129385.1 Anaerolineae bacterium | reverse complement strand
GCCCTTATCCTCAAGCTGGGCACACGCCCGGAGAAGCTGGCGGCGATGGCCCACATTGTCGACGGTGTTGCCGAGCGGGGCGGTCGGCTGAGTGATCGCAATGGCTTCGTGTTTGTCATAGCATCCGCGATTGGCATTGGTGTCGGCGCGCCGGTCGGGGCTGACACGCCGGCCGCGATGATCGGCGCGCACCTGGCCTCCTGGTTCGGCCAGCGCACCAGCCAGCGCGACGTCGTCATTCGCGCCCTGGTGGTGGCCGGCATCGCGGCCGGCATCGCCGCCACATACTTCGCGCAACTGGCGGCCATCTTCTTCGCTCTGGAGATCGTCCTGGGCGGCTTCGGCGGCGTCGTGTACATCGTGCCAGTCCTGATTGCGGTCTCCACGTCCGCGCTGTTCAGCTTCCTGGTCGAGGGGATGGGCCAACAGTATGCGCCGCAACCGGGTCTCGCCCTCAGCGATTGGACACTGGCGTTATACGTGGCGGTGGCCCTGGTGGCCGCCGCGGCGGCGGTGGTGTATGTGAATCTACTACCCATCATGCGTCGACAGTGGCGGCGGGTGAATCTGCCGTATTGGGCCAAGCCAGCCCTGGCCGGTCTCATCGTTGGCTGCGTGGGCCTGTGGCTGCCCGATGTCCTCGGCACGGGTCTATCGCCGATGAAGCAGATTTTCGAGGGTACAGCCTTCTCGCTCAATGTGCTGCTGGCCCTGGCCGTGACGAAGATCATTCTGACCCCGCTGTGTCTGGGCAGTGGCTTCGCAGGGGGCGTCATTGGCCCTGCCCTGCTCATCGGCTCGGCGCTGGGCTACGCCTTTGGCGATGTGGTGGCGCGCCTGATGCCCTCGGCGACGGTCTCGCCCGCCGCACTGGCGATGGTCGCCACCGCCGCCATGCTAGCCGCCACCTTCCACGCCCCCTTGTTTGGGGCTATGATGGTACTGGAGATGAGCGCCGACTATCGGCTACTGGTGCCGATACTACTGGCGGCGGCGCTGGCCTACGCGCTGGCTCGGCGCTTCCAGCCTGGCTCGGCCTACACGTTCGCCTTGCCCGCGGCCGGCATTCACTTGCAGCCCGGCACGTTTCGCGTGGACCACCGCTAGAGGGGGCGATGCGATGAGTTCCAACAACCAGTCGAATGAGGCAGGGACTTCCACTGCGACGACCCAGCCGGGAAAGCACCGCGAACTCAAGGGCATCGGCTACGAGTTGTTTATCGGGGCGTTGTCGACGCTGTCGATTCTCAACCTGTTGATGATCTTTACCTTTGTTAATAACGAGAATATCGAGATTGTTCTGTACGTCATAAACATCATCATGACCCCCATCTTCCTGGGCGATTTCTTCTACCGCTTCCTCACGACCCATGGGAAAGCCCACTACTTCTGGCGAAACTTCGGCTGGGCCGACCTGCTATCGAGCCTGCCCTTTCCCCAGCTCAAGCTTCTGCGCCTCTTCCGCCTATGGCGGGTTATTCGCCTGTTCATGGAGTTCGGGGCGCGCAACCTCGCCCGCCAATTCGTCACTCACCGCGCCGAGAACGCCTTGCTGACCGTCATGTTCTTGGTGCTGGTCGTCCTGGAATTCGGTAGCATCGCCGTCCTAAGGGCCGAGGCGACATCGCCCGACGCCAACATCACCAATGCCTCGGACGCCATCTGGTGGGCGTACGTGACGATTACCACCGTCGGCTACGGCGACCACTATCCAGTCACCAACTGGGGGCGCGTTGTTGGCATTCTGGTCATGACGGCCGGCGTCGGCCTGTTCGGTACGCTAAGCGGCTTCCTGGCGAACAAGTTTCTCACCCCACCCGTCATAAAGGAAGAGAAGCCCTCGCCGGAGGCCAGCGACAGCCCCCAGGTGCGGCTGGCGGAATTGAGGCGCTTGCTCGACGCGCAGGCGCAGGCCAACACGGAGCTAAAGCAGAAGCTCGACGAGATGGAAAAGCTGCTATAGGCATTGCCTCGACGGGCGCTGAGTGCGCCCACTACTCCCGGGAGAATCCAGCTTATGAAGCTATCTCGCGCTCACATCATCCAGACGGTCATTATATTCGTCGTCCAATCGGTGGTCCTCATCGGCGTCGCGTACCTGGCGCCAGGCATCGAAATCGATCAGTTCCGCGATGCGCTCCTCTTCGCCATCGTGCTATCCATCGCGTCAGCCATCGGCTGGTGGTTGTTCATCCAGTACCTGGGCCATCTGCCCGCCATCCTCTACCCCATCATCATGTTCGTCGTGGGTGGCTGGTTTGTCGCCTTCCTGGGCAACCTGATACCCGGCATCACGGTCACCAGCATCGCCGCTGGTCTGATGATCATCCTGACGCTGACCATTGTCAACGCCATCCTGGCCGGGCTGCTCAGCCTGGATGAGGACGCCTCCTTCGACCGCAACGTCACGCGCAAGATGGTGGCGCGCTACGGGAAGCCTACCAAGACCGATGTACCCGGCTTCCTCTTCCTGGAGATCGACGGCCTGGGTGAGGCGTTGTTCCGCCGCGCCCTGGATGAAGGCCGCCTACCGACGCTCAAGCGCTGGATCGACGAGGGCACGCATACGATCCTTGGTTGGGAGACGGACTTCTCGGCGCAGACGGGGGCGATGCAGAGCGGCATCCTGCTCGGCAACAACCACAACGTGCCCGCCTATCGTTGGTGGGACCGCGAGCAGGATCGCATGATCATGAGCGGCAAGCCCCGCGACGCGCAGGCGCTGGAGGCGGCGCGCGCCACGGGGCGCGGCCTCCTGGCCGACGGGGGCGCATCGCGCGGCAACATGTTCTCCGGCGAGGCCAGCGAGAGCATCCTCACTTTCAGCACCCTGCTCAACAAGGCCCAGACGCGCGGCCCCGGCTTCTACACCTTCCTGTTCAGCCCGTACGTCGTCTTCCGCATCCTGACCCGCTACTTCTCCGAGGTGGGCCGCGAGTGGTGGGAGGCCTTCCAACAGCGGCGGCGCAAGGACAAGTACATCGTCAGCGCGCGGAACCCCTTCTACGCCTTCTTCCGCGCCTTCATGGGGCCGATCGCCCAGGATTTCGTCACCTATTCAGTCATCGGCGACGTCATGCGCGGCGTGCCTGCCGTGTACGCCCTGTACGCCGGCTACGACGACGTGTCCCACTTCGCTGGGATGGAGACGCCCGACGCCTTCGGCATGCTGGAAGAGACCGACCGCTACTTCGCCCGCATCGAGCGCGCGCTGGAATACGCCCCGCGTCCCTATCATCTGGTCGTCCTGTCTGACCACGGCCAGAGCACGGGGCCGACCTTCAAGGCGGCCTACGGACTGTCGCTGGATGAGCTGGTCAAGGGCCTCATCAAAGGCGACGAGCAGGTAGTAGCCGACCTTGAGACGAATGAGGCATGGGACAACCTCAACGCCTTCCTCACCGAGTCGGTCAGTTCCGACACGCGCACGGCGTCCGTCGTGCATCGCGCGCTGGCGAACAAAACCGAGGATGGCGTGGTGTCAATGGGGCCAGACCGGGACCCAGCGCTGGCGCAGGCTAACGACGCCGAAGCCAGTAAGTCCCAGGTGGTGGTGTACGGCTCCGGCTGCACGGGCCTGATCTACTTCAAAGGCTCGCCGGAGCGGGCGACGTACGAGGAATTGCAGGCGAAGTACCCCGACCTGCTGGTAGGCCTGGCCGAGCATCCCGGCATTGGCTTCGTCCTGGTGAACTCAGCGGAGAAGGGGCCGATAGTCATCGGCAAGCAGGGCGTCAACTACCTCGACCTGGGTGTCGTCGACGGCGTGGACCCGCTGGCGGTGTACGGGCCACGCGCCGCGGACAAGGTGCGCCGCGAGAGCCATTTCGTGAACTGCCCCGACATCCTGGCGAACACCACCTACGACCCGGCCACCCAGGAACTACCCGGCTTCGAGAACCAGGTCAGCCATCACGGCGGCCTGGGCGGGCCGCAGAACCATCCCTTCATCCTGCGCCCGGTGGATCTCCCCTATGACGGCGAGTTGATCACCAGCGCGGAGGGTGTCTACAAGTTGCTGCGCGGCTGGCGCGAGCAGGCCCAGGACCTGCCGACCGCCGCGCCCGAGGCGGCCTCGTCCGCCTGACCGAGCTGGCATCCATCAATCAGTTGGTCCGAGTGGCGCAACTGCGCCATTCCAGATATAAACCATGAAGGAGAACGAGTATGGCAACCAAGAGCAGCAAGTCCAGTAAGGTCTCCGTCCGTCGCGCCGATCTTGAGGAGGCCGCCGTTGACACCGCGATAGTCGCCGTCGAGGTTGGCGCAGAGGGCGAGGCCAATGTAGTCGAGGGGGTTGAGACCCTGGAGGCGTCGGCGGCTGTGGCGCGTGGGGCGGCCGTGGCGTTGGCCTCCGGCGCGAGTGACCTGACCCGCGCCGAGGACACCCTCATCGTCGCCGACCGTCTGGCGACCCTGAGCGAGGTCGTTTCGATGGCCGGTGCGCTCGACATGGAGCAGGGCGCGGAGATGTTGGCCCACTCGGAAGACCTCGACGTCATGAGCGCCGTCGTCGGCCTGATGAGCGTCGAGGCGTTGGACCGTGGCCTGGAACTGGCGCGCATCGGCGGCGAGCTCGATTCGGTCAGCCAGGTCATTGCCCAACTCGAGATGCCCGTCCTGGCGGCATTCCTGGTCGACCGCGGCGAGCGGCTGCGGGAACTGGGCGCCGACGTCATCGTGCGCGCGGCGAGTGGCAATGCGATGGCGAAGACCCTGGCCGCGACCGGCGCGTCGGTCGGCGCCCTGGGCGCTAACGAGATGATCGAGGGCATGACGCGCGGCGAAGTTGCGGAGGCGGCCGCCGATCGAGCCGCCGAGCTGACCGAAGAGGGCGTGGACCTGGCGATACGCGGCGCCGAAAAGGTCGAGATAGCCGAGGTAGCGCGCCAGATAGCCCGCGCCGGAGCCGAGGCCGGCGTGGCCCAGGTCGCCGCCGGATCGGCCGAGGTCGGCGCGGCGGATGTCATGGGCAACGTAGCCGAGGTGCTGGAGGATCGCGCCGAGTCCTAGCCCGCTAGTGCACAGGAGGACCGCATGAGTGATCTGGTGGTCGTGGTCTTTGATGACCTTGAGCAGGCGCGCCAGGCCCGCGACTCGGTGCGCGCCGTCCAAAAGGAAAACGCCCTCAGCCTCGACGACGCCGCCGTCATTGTGAAGGATGCCAGCGGCAAGGTCCACGTCGATGGCGAGACGGACCGAGGCGTGAAGATCGGCGCCGGCGTCGGGGCCGCGTTGGGGCTGTTCGTCATGTTTCTCTTCCCGGT
>JAHCIE010000246.1 GCA_026129385.1 Anaerolineae bacterium | reverse complement strand
TCCATCGGCCACCGCAACCCCCAGGGGCTGGCCTGGCAGCCGGGCACCAACCGCCTGTACGAGACGGAGCACGGGCCAAGCGGCGGCCAGGGAGGCGGCCAGGACGAGGTCAACCTCATCGAGCCGGGCCAGAACTATGGCTGGCCGACCATTACCGGCGACCAGACCCGCGAGGGCCTGGTATCGCCCATCGCCCAGAGCGGAACCAGTACCACCTGGGCGCCCGGCGGGGCGGCCTTCGTGACCCAGGGACCGTGGAGCGGCGCGCTCGTGTTCGTTGGCCTGCGCGGCCAGTCGCTCTACCGCGTCGTGCTGGACCCCAACGACCCGCGCAAGGTTCAGCAGCTCACGCCCCTCTTGCAAGGGCAGTACGGTCGGCTGCGCGACATCCAGCAGGGGCCGAATGGCGCGCTGTACGTGACGACCAGCAACCTGGACGGTCGCGGCAACCCGCCGCCCGACGGCGACAAGGTGCTGCGCCTGACGTTTTGAAGACCGACGAAGGACACATGACACATGACGCCCTCGCCGCCGCGCTGGCGGCCGACCGGGACGCTCGATGCCCCGATGGCTGTGACACGACGCGCAGCCTGTTCCCAGCGGCTATTGAGCGCGAGGTAGCAGGTTACCCGCCCGATGCCGCCCTCTACGCACGTCTGGCGCGCTGCCCGGCTTGCGCCGCCGAGTACATCGCCGCCCTCGACCTGGCCTATGCCCTGGATGGGGGCAGCGTGGACGCGGCGAACGCGCCGTCTCTGCGCTCGCCGACGACGCTACGCTTCTACCGCCCCGATGCCGAAGACACCCGCCGCATCGCCGAGGACACACCGGAGTACGGCGAAGACAAGGATTAGCCAGGGGAGATACTGGAACCAGGCAGGGTAGCGACCCTACTCGGCGGCAATGAGGACAACCACCGAACGCGGCTGGACACGATAGTGATGCGCGCCGAGGAGAGGCCCAAACGGCGGCTCGGAGATGTCGTAGGGGGAGTCAAGCGCCGTGTCCACCAGGCGGTGCCAGGTGCGGCCGGTGGTCAGGGACGGCAATTCGAAGTTCAGCGGCTGCCAGTAGGCGTTGATCATGACATGCAGGTGCTCGGCGGCGGCGGCGTTACTCAACTCGAAGGCCAGCACGCGCGACTCCGCGCCCCAATCCGGCCACCCCAGCGCCAATCCGTGCCAGTGAATCTCCGTACCGCCGGGCGTGATCCAGAAGCTACGGTCGTGGAACAGGCGGCTGTGGCGGCGGAAGCGCAGCAGAGTCTGGGTGAAGCGCAGGACATCGGCGTGCCGCTCCAGGTTGCCCCAGTCTAGCCAGCTCAGTTCGTTGTCCTGGTCGAAGGCGTTATTGTTGCCCCATTGGGTACGGCGCATCTCGTCACCCATGAGCAACATCGGTGTGCCTTGTGACAGCAACAGAATGGTGAGAAGATTCTTGATCTGCCGCCGCCGTAATGCCTCAACCGCCGCATCTCCGGTCGCCCCCTCCGCCCCGCAGTTCCAACTGTGGTTATCGCTCGACCCGTCCCGATTATCCTCGCCGTTGGCCCAGTTGTGCTTCTCGTTGTATGACACCAGATCGTTGAGCGTGAAGCCGTCGTGGCAGGTGATGTAGTTGATGCTGCGAATCGGGTCGCGGTCGAGGCGGCGGAACAGGAAGGGGCTGCCGCCGATGGCGTCGGCCAGGCCCACCGTCAGGCCAGGGTCGCTCTTGACGAAGCGGCGCACCGTGTCGCGATACTGGCCGTTCCACACCGCCCAGCGCTTGCCGACGAAGTTGTGCACCTGATACAACCCGCCCGCGTCCCATGCCTCGGCGATGATGCGCGTACCCGCCAGCACCGGATCCGACTCGATCTCCCATAGCAGGGGCGGGTCGTCCAGGGGGCGGCCGTCGCTGCCGCGCGACAGGACCGATGCCAGGTCGAAGCGGAAGCCATCGACATGCATGTGCTCGACCCAGTAGCGCAGGCTGTCGGCAATGAGCCGCCGCACGATGGAGTTGTTGGCGTTGAGGGTGTTGCCCACACCGCTGTAGTTGATGTACTCGGCGCGGCGGCTGGAGTTGAGCATGTAGTAGGTGCGGTTCTCCAGGCCCCGGCAGCTCAGCGTCGGGCCATTCTGGTTGTCCTCGGCGGTGTGATTATAGACCACGTCCAGGATAACCTCGATGCCAGCGCGATGGAGGGCCTTCACCATGTCGCGGAACTCGGTCACCGGCCCCAGGGGGTCGCGGTGCGAGCTATAGTCGTGGTGGGGGGCGAAGAAGGCAATCGGCTGGTAGCCCCAATAGTTGGGCAGGTTGTTGGGGGCGGCCTGGGGGTCGAACTGGTGAACCGGCATCAGCTCGACGGCGGTGACGCCCAGCTCCTGGAGATGGGGAATCTTCTCGATAAGGCCAGCGTACGTCCCCGCTCGCTCCGGCGTGACGCCGGAATTGGGGTGGCGGGTGAAGCCGCGTACGTGCATCTCGTAGATGATAGCGTTACTGGACGGGCGGCGCAGCGGACGGTCACCCTCCCAGTCGTAGTCGTGGGGATCGACCACGACGCACTTGAGGGCATGGTGGATGTTGTCCTCGCCGAAGCGGGCCGCGGCGGCGCGCTGATACGCGCCGTAGGTGATGGCGCGGGCGTAGGGATCGACGAGGACCTTGGAGTGATCGTAGCGCAGGCCGAGGTCAGGGAAGTACGGGCCGTCGGCGCGGTAGGCGTACACCTGGCCCGCGCCCACACCCGGCACGAAGATGTGCCAGTAGTAGAAGGTGCGGTTGTAGATGGGGTCAAGCCGAATGGTCTGGACCGGCTCGACGCCGTCGGGTCCGTCGAACAGCAACAGGTCGATACCCGTCGCGCGATCGGCGTAGAGGCTAAAGTTGACGCCGCCGTCTTGCACGGTAGCGCCCAGAGGATAGGGCATACCCGCAAGGTAGCCGGCGCCAGCGGCGATGGGGCCTGTCAGGATGCGTGGCTTCATGGCTGGCTCAGTTGTCTTTCTAGACCAGAGATTCTAGCACAGCGGCGCACCGGAGGCAACACAGACACGCATACGCCATATTGCCCAATCCAGGGAGTCGCCCTAGAATTGGCGTTACCACTGGCATGAAATGAGGTCGCCTATGACTGTTGCGACGCGCGCGCTGCCCCACTGGGATATGACGCCCCTGTTTCCAGGCCTGGACTCGCCCGAATTCGCGGCCAGTTTCCAGCGAGCGATAGACGACATTGCGGACCTGGCTACCACCTTCGATGCCCTGGGCATCAACAAGCGCGACGCGGCGATCGTCACCGACGCCGACGTGGGGGCCGCGGAGACCAGCGCCGGACGCCTCAATCGCCTGTACGATGACATCCGCCTGCTGTCAACGTACCTGCACGCCTTCGTCACCACCAACTCGCGGGACAACGCGGCCCAGGCGCGCATGAGCGAGTTGCAGCAGAACGTCGTGCGCCTCAGCCAGTTGAGCACGCGCTTCACGGCCTGGATCGGCTCGCTGGACGTGGACGAATTGCTACGGCGGTCGGCGGTGGCGCGCGACCATGAGTTCATGGTCCGCAAGGCGAGCGAGGAGGCCCGACATCTGATGTCGCCCGCCGAGGAGAACCTGGCCGCCGAGCTAAACGTACCCGGCGGTACAGCCTGGGCCAAGCTCCACGGCAACGTGACGTCGCAGTTGAGCGTGCCCTTCGAGGTGGACGGCGAGACGCGCCCCCTGCCCATGAGCCTGATTCGCGCCCTGGCGACGGACGCCAACCGGGACGTGCGCCGCCGCGCCTACGAGGCCGAGCTGGCCGCCTGGCCGACCGTCGCCGTGCCCCTGGCTGCCGCGCTGAACAGCATCAAGGGCGAGGTGAATACCCTGGCGCGGCGACGGAGTTGGGAGTCGGCGCTGGACAGGTCGCTGTTCGACAATAACATGGACCGCGCCAGTCTCGACGCGCTGATGCTGGCCGCCCACGAGGCCTTCCCGGACTTCCGCCGCTACCTGCGGGCGAAGGCCAGGGCGCTGGGCGTGGCCGAACTGGCGTGGTACGACCTGTTCGCCCCGGTGGGCGCGAGCCACAAGGTCTGGGAGTACGACGACGCGACGCGCTTCATCCTGGAGCAGTTCGGCTCCTACTCGCCGCGCCTGCGCGATTACGCGGCGCGCGCCTTCACCGAGTATTGGGTGGACGCCGAGCCGCGCGACGGCAAGCGCGACGGGGCCTTCTGCATGGGGGTGCGCCGCGACGAGTCGCGTATCCTGATGAACTACAAGCCGTCGTTTCAGAGCGTGTCCACCCTGGCCCACGAGTTGGGCCACGGCTACCACAACCTCAACCTCGCCCCGCGCACGCCCCTCCAGCGCGCCACGCCCATGACCCTGGCCGAGACGGCCAGCACCTTCTGCGAGACCATTGTCTTCCAGGCGGCGCTGCGCGAGGCTGACCGCGAGGAGCAGATCGCGCTGCTAGAGGAGACGCTGCAAGGTGCGGCGCAAGTCGTGGTGGACATTACCAGTCGCTTCATCTTCGAGCAGGCGGTGTTCGACGGCCGCCAGCGGCGCGAGCTGTCGGTGGACGAGTTGAACACGTTGATGCTCGACGCCCAGCGCCAGACCTACGGCGACGGCCTCGACCAGAGCCGGCTGCACCCTTACATGTGGGCGGTCAAGGGCCACTACTACAGCACGGGGCGGTCGTTCTACAACTACCCCTACATGTTCGGCCTGCTCTTTGGCCTGGGCCTGTATGCCCGTTACCAGGCCGACCCAACGGCGTTCAAGGCCAGCTACGACGACCTGCTATCGTCGACGGGCCTGGCCGACGCCGCGACCCTGGCGGCGCGCTTCGGTATCGATATTCGTACGCCCGACTTCTGGCGCGCGAGCCTCGACCTGATCCGCCGAGACATCGACCGCTTCGAGCAACTCGTCGGCTGAGCGGATGCCGTCGCCGTCATGGTAGCTCTCGCCCTCCTGCTGCTCGTCGCGGGTGCGACTCTGCTGTTGCTGAGCCGTCGCCATCGGGCAGCGACGGGGCTACCGACGGGGCGCGTCGTGTACAGCGACACGGGCGGCTGGCGGCCGGTGGACCGCCCGCTGCTATCGCGGCGCTACGGGCTGGTGGGCAAACCCGACTACGTGGTCGAGGAGCGCGGCGAGTGGACACCCGTCGAGGTCAAGCCAACCCGTCGCGCGGCGACGCCCTACCTGTCGGACGTGCTGCAACTGGCGGCGTATTGCCTGCTCATCGAGGACGTGTGGGGCCGCGCCCCGCAGCGCGGCCTGCTGCGCTACGCCGAGCAGACCTTCGCCGTGGACTAC
>JAHCIE010000245.1 GCA_026129385.1 Anaerolineae bacterium | reverse complement strand
AACTCGGCCAAGGGCCGGTGGCAGGCAATGCGGTGGCCGTCCGCGGCGATCTGCTCGGCCGGCATTTCCGTGGCGCAGCGCTCGCCCAGTTGCACCGGGCAGCGCGGGCGGAACGGGCAGCCGGGGCCGTCGTCCAGCGCGCTGGCAGGGGCTGCATCCGCAAGCGGCGCTTTTGGCGCGCTGCCGTCCAGCCGCGGCTCGGCGGCCAGCAGCAGGGCGGTATAGGGGTGGAAGGGGGGTGCGAACACGCGCGCTGCCGGCCCCGCTTCCATCACCCGGCCGCGATACAGCACCACCACCTGGTCGGCCACGTAGCGCACCAGCGCCAGGTCGTGGCTGATCAGCAGCAGCGTGGTGCCGTGCGTGCGCTGGGCTGCCATCAGCACCTCGGTCACCGCGGCGCGCACCGAGACATCCAGCGCCGCCACCGGCTCGGCGGCGATGACGATGGCGGGTGCGCCCACGAAGGCCCGCGCGATCGCCACGCGCTGCGTCTGCCCGCCCGACAGCTGCCGGGGCAGGCGGCGCGCGATGTCGGCGGGCAGCCGCACTTCGTTCAGCAGGGATGCGACGCGTGCCTGGCGCTCACCGCGCCCAAGCCGCAGCAGGCGGCGTGCCACGCGCAGGATCTGCCAGCCGACGCGATAGCTGGGATTCAGCGTCTCGTCCGGGTTCTGGAACACCATCTGCAGCCGCGCGCGCTGCTGCTGGCTGCGCCGCGTCACCGGCAGCCGGGCGAGTTCGTCCCTGCCGACCCTGATGCTGCCCGAGGTCGCGCGTTCCAGCCCCGTCAGGATGCGGGCGATGGTGGTCTTGCCCGTACCGCGCGGGCCGGCGAAGAGGTAGGCGTGGGCGATGCGCCCTGACGTCAGCGCGTTACGCAGCGTCTGGAGAATAGGCGTCTGGCCGACAACTTCGTCAAAGGATTGGGGCCGCCAGCGTCGGTACAGGGCTTGCGCCGCCATCGGGTCGCTCCGGGGCAAGAGTGCCGCAAGTGTACCACTTGGCTACCCCAAATGCAAAGGCCGGGAACAGATGTGCGAAGCGGGGAACGAGGGCTAAAGACTGGAGAGTAGAGATTGATGGCGCAGGCTTCATCGCGCGCTCCACACGCCCATGGAACCAGCCGCGATGCGGCGGTACGCCCCACCCGGAGTGACGTCCACGACGTAGACACCTTCCCCCTGCGTGCCCTCATCGACGCCGTAGACCAGCCGGCGGCTGTCGGGAGACCATACCTGCAAGGACCGGGCGTACTGGTCGAAGAAGGGGATAAGGTTGGCGAAGGTATCGGAGGGCACAAAGGTGGTCAGGGCGCGGCTCTGGCCGGTGACGACATCGGCGACGTTCCAGCGCAACCGCACCTCATCGCCCTGGGCGACGAGGTGCGCGCCAGGGGCAGCGCCCTCGATGCTACGGGTAAGGGTCAGGTAGGCGATCTGTCCGCCATCGGGGGACCAGAAGAAAGCCAGCGTGTCACCGTCGGCCAGAGTCCGGGCGTTACCGCCTGCAGCGTCAGTGACGAGCAGCTTGCCGTAGGCAATCTGGCCCAGGCCTGCGATCTCCGGCCGCTCGGTAACAATATAGCCGATGCGGTTGCCGCGTGGGGACCAGGCGAACGACACCGCGCCCTCGAAGGGCAAGACGGTGCGGGCGAGATCGCTGCCCTGGTCGGCGGCTATGACCTCGCCACCATCGCCCAGGCGGCGGGCAAAGAGAAGGATTCGGCCATCAGGCGACCAGTCAGGGGACAGGAAGACACCCGGGTCTTCACTGAGGGAGCGCTCGTCAGTTGTGCCCACACTCCGCCGGCCGACTCGCGCCGTAGGCGAGGAGCGCCGCACCCCGCCAACGTGGTAGGCCAGTTCACGGCTGTCGGGCGACCAGTCGAAGTAGTAGGGAGAGCCTTGACCCATCTCTTGGGCTTGGCTCGCGCCGAGGGTGGATAGGCGCAAGGCGATGTTGTTGCCGGTGGCTTCGAGGAAGGCGATGCTGCGGCTATCAGGGGACCAGAACAGGTAGAAGGGGCTGACGTCGTCGGCCGAGTGGAGGCTCTCGACGACGCCTGTCTCAAGGTTCGTCGCCTGAAGCGTCGATTCGAGGCCGCTCGCCCCGCCTGCCACCCTCACGTAGGCGACCTGACGGCTATCGGGCGACCAGGTGGGCAGCATGTAGAAGCGCCGCGGCCGCTCGCCGCCGTCGCCGTCCGTGGTGACGGCGCGGTCGTCGCTACCGTCGGGGGCGACGGTGCGGATGTTGCCATCGTTGCCCTGGTAAGCGATACGGTTCACGGCTCGGCCGGGATCGGCGACAGCCACGCCGTTACTGCGCACCAGCAGCGCGCCGCTGCCGACCAGCGCCAGGCACAGGCACGTCAGCAGCAGGCCACAGCCCCCGGCCAGACCCACCCACACCCAGGGCCGCGAGCGTTGGTCGGTGGACATAGCTACCCTCCCCGTGGCGGACAGACTACTTATAGTCTACTCAGCCACGAGGCGAATTACAACGTCGCCTGGCGGGCCTCTTCCCGAACGCGGGCAAATACCGGCAGCGCGAAGTCGATCATGTCGTCGCTGGCGGTGACGGACAGGCGGAAATAGCCCGGCATCTCGACCACCGTGCCCGGCAGCACGTAGACGCGCGCCTCGCCGAGACGCTGGCAGAAAGCCTCGTCGTCGGCGATGGGGGCGCGGACCATGAGGTAAAACGTACCCTCCGGCCGCGTGACCTCGTAGCCCATCGCCGTTAACTCTGCCACGAGGCGGTCGCGCCGCGCTTGCAGGCGGCTGATGTCGATAGAGAGGGCCTCCAGGTCGGGCAGGGCGTGCTGCAACAGGGCGTTGGGGAAGGCCCAGCCCAGGGCCATCTGGGCGGCGGTGATAGCCTGACCGATCTCGGCGCGGTCGGGCATGCTGGGCGGTAGGGCGATGTAGCCGATGCGCTGACCGGGCGCGAGGAGGGTCTTGCCGTAGGTGTACAGCAGCAGGCTGTTGGCGTAATAGCGGGTCGGACTGTGAAACTCGCGGCCGTCGAAGATGATGCGGTGATAGGATTCGTCGGACAGCAGGTAGACGGTGCGCCCGGTGCGCGCGCTGGCCCGGTCGAGCAGCCCAGCCAGCGTGGTCAGCGTGCTGGGCGGATAGATTTTGCCGGTGGGATTGTTGGGCGTGTTGACGATGATGGCCCGCGTGCGCGGCGACAGAGCGGCCTCGATGGCGGCCAGGTCCAGGTCGAAGCTATGTGGGTCGATTCTGACGCGCACCGGCACACCGCCCACGCTCTGAATCATCATCTCGTAGAAGAACCACGGCGGGCTGATGAAGATCACCTCGTCGCTGGGGTCGACCAGCGTGTTGAGGGCCACGGCCAGCGCGACGAAGGCGGCGTTGGTCAGGTGGATGTCCTCGGCGGCAAACGCCACGCCCACGCGCTCGCGCAGCCCGGCTGCCGCGGCCTCTTGCGCCGTCGGCAGATTCATGGTGTAGGCGAACCAGTCCTTATGCTGGGGAACGGCCCAGCGCTCCAAGGCATCCACGATGCCGGGCAGGGGCATCTCCTGGGGGTTGCCCACCGCCAGGTCGGCGTGGGGCTGCGAGACGTCGCGGTGGGCGTAGGGCGAGTCCATGACAAAGCGCAGGACGGGCGCGATGGTGGTGGTGTAGGTCTGGATGCGACGGGCAATGGGGTTGGTCATGGCCGATACCTTCCTGGCGACGCGGGCCGCCGTCTAGCGCAGGCCCTCGAACAGGTCGGTCTCGCGGGTGTGGCCGCGATTGACAAAGCTGAAGGCGCGCACGAAGGGCTGGTAGCCCCACAGGAAACGATGCGTCTCGTCGGGGATGCTGTCGAGAACGTCAGACGGCGGCAGCTGGCTGGCGTGGCAGCGACACGCCGCCCAGGTTTGCTGCCAGTAGTTGGTGGCGTCGATGAGCGCGCTCACCTGCCAGTCGGGGAGCCAGTAGGGCAGCCGCGTCACGCCGTCCACAGCCATTGAGATGTCGCCGAAAATGGCGAGATACACGTCGGCAAGGGGCTGGTCGGTGGCCAGGTAGTACAGCTTGTCGACGCGGTGGCCGGGCTGGTCGCCGTCGGGTTGCTGGGCCAGGATACAGGCTTGTAGGGTAAACTGGCAGATGGCGATGTGGTCGGGATGACCATAGGCTCCCTCGGGGCCGAAGGTGATCACGACCTGGGGCCGCAGGCGGCGCAGGTGGGCGGCGATGCGGCCGGCCGCCTCCCTGGAGTCGGCCTGATCCAGGTCGCCGTCGATGTAGCCGAGCAACGCCAGCTCGCGGATACCCAGGATCGCCACCGCGCAGCGTAGCTCGGCCTCGCGGACGCACGCCAGCGCGGCCAGGCCGGGGTCGTCGGCCGGGTCGCCCTGCCAGCCGCGCTCGCCGAGGGTCGCCGTCACCAGGTACGTCTCGACCCCCTCGGCGGCGTACTTCGCCAGGGTTCCGCCACACCCGAGGGATTCATCGTCGGGGTGGGCCAGGACAGCCATCAGGCGCAGGGGGTGGGGCATGGGGGTCTCCGGATAGGCGCGGCCAAAGCATCTATTATAGACGCAACCCGGCGTGAGCTAGATTTCGGACAGGAACGCGCCCCCAGAGTAGGCGGAGCCACGGAGGCCGCCCGCGTGCCTGGTAGCGCCCCCCCCGCACCGGCTGCCAGAGATGGCGCCGCGGACGAACGCGGACGCGCGCCGATAGGAACAAGGCCTCTTCAGTCCGCGTTCATCTGCGTTCGTCCGCGGCCCTCTTCTTGGGGACAGGGCAGGCACGGGAGCCTGCGCCGACGAGCCGTCGGGCGTATCCGTAAGCGCGGGTTTGCGTTGGACATGAGGGAAAGGTATACTCACGGCTACCCCCCATTGACCACTCTCGCAGGTACGCCCATGCCTGATCTCTCTCTGCCTGCCTTGCCCGCGACGGGGCGGCGCGTGACGCCGACCGACGTGGCGCAGTTCATTCGTCTGGACCAGTGCGAGCGCTACTTGCGGCTGCAACTGGCGTCGCGCCACGGCGGCCAGCGCTTCTTGCGCGACTACGACGTCGCCCCCCAGGCGATTCCGCCGCTGCTGACGCAGGTGGGTCGCACGTTCGAGAAGGAC
The DNA here is from genome assembly GCA_026129385.1 of Anaerolineae bacterium. Classification (GTDB taxonomy): domain Bacteria; phylum Chloroflexota; class Anaerolineae; order Epilineales; family JAHCIE01; genus JAHCIE01. The sequence continues at coordinate 250 of JAHCIE010000245.1, read as the reverse complement.
GTTGAGGCCGCGATTGCGGCGGCCTACCCGTCACTGAACCTGGCGCAGGCGGCGACCGTCGGCGCGCGGCGCGCGGCCGATAACGCCGCCGTGGTCGATGTGGTGCGCGCGCTGGCGGCGGGGGAGGCGCGCGTGCTGTTCCAGCCGCGCCTGGCGGTCGGCCTGGGCGACTGGCAGGTCACGGGCGATATCGACATCCTGCGCCTGGACCGCGTTGCGGCGGGCTTGTTGCGCGTGCTCATCTCCGATA
>JAHCIE010000244.1 GCA_026129385.1 Anaerolineae bacterium | reverse complement strand
CGGCGGCCTGCCGGCAGGCGGGGGTCGACCTCTACGAGACCTCGGCCGATGGGGCGGTGACGATCGAACGCTCGCCGTGCCTGGGGCTGTGCAACGTGGGGCCGGCGGTCCACGTCACCCGCCATGACGAGCTGACCCGCACGAGCATCGGCGCCACCTTCGCGCCATGCGCGCCGCTCGATCTGGACGCCCTGTTCGCGGGGCACGGCCCGGTCCACGGTGACTACGTGGGCGGCGACCTGAGCATCGTGACGGTGCTGTGCGGGCGCGGGCGGGCGGCGTCGCTCATCGAGTACGAGGCGGCGGGCGGCATGCGCGGCGTGCAGCGGGTGATTGGGGGGCGTGTGCCGCCCCAGACGGTCATCGACGAGATTCAGGCCTCGGGGCTGGTGGGGCGCGGCGGCGCGGCCTTCCCCACCGCCGTCAAGTGGCAGGCGGCGGCGCTGGCCCCTGGTCAGCCCAAGTACTTTGTCGTCAACGCCGACGAGAGCGAGCCGGGCACGTTCAAGGACCGGGTGCTGTTGGAGGGTGACCCTAACCGTATCATCGAGGGCGCGATTCTGGGCGCGTACGCCATCGGGGCGACCAAAGCCTACTTCTACGTGCGCGGCGAGTATCCGCTGGCCCTGGAACGGGTGGACCACGCCCTGGACGAGTGCCGCGCGGCGGGCTACCTGGGCGAGAACATCCTCGGCTCTGGCTACAGCCTCGACATCGAGCTACGCAATGGCGCGGGCGCGTACATCTGCGGCGAGGAAACCGCGCTATTCGAGTCCATCGAGGGCCAGCGCGGCTTTCCCCGCATCAAGCCCCCCTTCCCGGCGACCCACGGCCTGTTCGGCTGTCCAACGGCGATCAACAACGTAGAGACACTGGCGAAGGCGGTGTACGTGCTGAGCCACGGCGCAACCGCCTTCCGTCGCTTCGGGACGGAGCGGTCCAGCGGCCCCAAGCTATTCTGCGTGTCCGGCGATGTGGTGCGGCCGGGCTTATACGAAGTCCCTTTCGGCGTGCCGATGCGCCACCTCATCGAGAACCTGGCGGGGGGCGTGACGGGTCCCGGCTTGCAGGCTATCCTGTTCGGAGGGGCGGCGGGGGCCTTCGCCACCGAGGCCGACCTGGATGTGCCGCTGACCTTCGAGGACCTGCGCGCCGCCGGGCTGCCCCTCGGGTCGGGGGCCGTGATGGTCTTCAACACCAGCCGCGACCTGCGCGACGTGCTACGCCGCCTGGCCCGCTTCTTCGCCCACGAGTCGTGCGGGAAGTGCTACCCGTGCCAGATGGGGACGCAGCGCCAGATGGAGATTCTCGACCGCATGGCGGCGGGGGACGTGCGCCCTGACGACGCGCCGACGCTGGCCGATGTGGGCTGGACGATGACCGACGCCTCGCTGTGCGGCCTGGGGCAGACGGCGGCCAGTGCGACACTGAGCGCGATGCGGCGGTGGCCGGACTTGTTCGCAGCGGGGAGCGCGCCTCGCAATGGGGCGATTAGGGCGGGCTGACAACCGATGACCGACGACCGACCACGGCTCAATGGGGTAATCGGTGGTCGGTCGTCAGTGGTCGGAACCAGGGGGATCACGCCATGACCGACATCAGCATTACCCTCGACGGGCAGGCGCTGACAGTTCCCGCCGAGACAACCATCCTCCAGGCGGCGCGGGCGGCGGGACGCGACATCCCTACCATCTGCTACCACGAGGCCTGCACAGCCAACGGGCTATGTCGCATGTGCCTGGTCGAGGTGGAGGGATCGCGGCTATTGACAGCATCATGCGTGGCGCAGGTGACTCACAACCTGGTGATTCGCACCCAGTCGGAACGCATCACGCGCAGCCGACGCACCATCCTGGAGATGCTACAATCGACGGTGAATCTATCGGAGGCGCCAGGCATCCAGCCGCTGATCGATGAATACGGCGCGGATGCGACCCGTTTCCCCGACGCCACCCCGCGTTCCTCACCCATGCTGTACGACAACCCAATGTATGTACGCGACTACAGCCAGTGTGTACTGTGCTGGCGCTGCGTGCAGGTATGCGCCGAGGACGCGCAGTACGCCTTCGCCCTGACGCTGGGCGGGCGGGGCTACGCGACGACGGTGGCGACCTTTTTCGACACGCCGCTGCCCCAGACGACGTGCGTGTTCTGCGGCCAGTGCGTGGGCGTGTGCCCGACAGGCGCGCTCAAGCCGAGGCGTGAGTATCTGTTGCAGCAGGGCCTGACGCCGGACGAAGTGATAGCCACGACACGCAGCAACCGCCGCCGCGCGAAGAGGCGGCAGCCATGAGAGCGCGCTCCACCACCCTGGTCGGCCTGCTCCGCTGCCTGCCGGCCGCCATCATGTATCCGCTGCTCATGCTCCACAGCGAGCCGCCCTTCGCCCACCCGGGCCGGGTTCGCGTGCCCAACTGCGACTGATGTGGGGTTCACTCGCCATCCTGTACGGACTGCTGTCGGCTATCTCGTGGGGTGCGGGTGATTTCAGCGGCGGGTTGGCAGCGAAACGCACCAACGTCTACAGCGTCGTCGTCCATGCCGAATGGATCGGCGCGCTGGGGCTGGTCGCCGCCGCGCTGGCCTTCGGTGAGCCTATACCGTCGGGGACGGCGATGGCGTGGGGCGCGATAGCGGGCATCGCCGGTGGCATCGGGCTGACGGCGCTGTACGCGGGGCTGGCGCGGGGACGGATGGGTATCATCGCGCCCTTCTCGGCGGTGCTGGCGGCGGCGCTGCCGGTACTCCTGGTCGCGCTGACCGAAGGCACGCCGTCCCTGGTGACGCTACTAGGCTTCGTCCTGGCGCTGGCGGCGGTATGGCTGTTGGCCCGCCCCGACACGGCCGGCTTCCGCCTGCACGACTTCGGCCTGCCGGTGGTGGCGGGGCTGGGCTTCGGCCTGTTCTTCATTGGCGTCCACCGCGCAGGTAACGAAGCGGTATTCTGGCCGCTGGTAGCGGCGCGGCTGACGGCCCTGGTGGTGATTCTCGTCATCGCTCTCGTACAGCGGCAGCCGCTGGTTCCGCCGCGGTCGACGGTGGCGCTCATCGCCCTGGCGGGCCTGCTGGATGCAGGCGGGAATCTGTTCTTCGCCCAGGCGGCGCGCACGGGGCGGCTGGACGTAGCGGCGGTACTGGCGTCGCTGTACTCGGCCACGACGGTACTGCTGGCGTGGCTGTTCCTGGGTGAGCGCGTGGACCGCGCCCAGGCGGTAGGGTTACTGGCGGCGTTTGCGGCGATTGTGCTGATCTCGGTGTGAAGGAGGGCGCATGCTGACTCCGGATCGTGTCGTGTCGACGACGTGCCCGTATTGCGGCGTCGGCTGCAATCTACGCCTCCATGTTCGCGATGATTTCATCTACCGCGTCACGTCCCCCTTCGACGCCGTGGTCAACCACGGCAACCTGTGCGTCAAGGGACGCTTCGGCTACGACTTCATGTACCACCCGGACCGGGTCACCGTGCCCCTCATCCGCAAGACGCCTCAGACACCGGGCCAACGGACGCAGGCCTTCGACCGGGCCGAGTGGCGCGCGGTAACATGGGACGAGGCGCTGGACACCACAGCCGACCGGCTGGTGGACATCTATCAGCGCGACGGCCCTCCCGCGATGGCCGTCTACTGCTGCGCAAAGGCGACCAACGAGGACAATTACCTGCTCCAGAAGCTGTACCGCGCCCTGTTCCGCACCAACAACATCGACCATTGCACGCGGTTGTGCCACGCCGGGTCAGTGGTCGCGCTGCAAATGGCGGTCGGCTCGTCGGCCATGAGCAACACGGCGGCCGAGGTGATTCACAACGACGTGTTCATCGTCACCGGCTCTAATACCGCCGAGACCCACCCCATCATCGCCTTGCAGATGAAGGCGGCCATCGCCAAGCACGGGGCGAAGCTCATCGTGGTCGATCCGCGCCGCGTCGAGATGGTCAACTACGCGACGCTGTGGCTGCCCGAGCGGCCGGGCACCGATGTGCCGGTCTTCTCGGCGATGGCCCACGTCATCCTGGAAGAGCGGCTCTACAACGAGAGCTTCATCCGCGAGCGAACCGAGGGCTTCGAGGCCTTTGCGGCATCGATGGCAAAGTTCACGCCGGAGTACGCCGAGGCTGTATCCGGCGTCGACCGCCAGCTCATCGTGCAGGCGGCCCGCCTGTACGCCACGGCGAAAAACGCGGCCATCTACTGGGCGCTGGGCATCCCGGAGCACAGCCACGGCACCGATAACGCCCTGGCCCTCATTCACCTGGCGCTGCTGACGGGGCACATCGGGCGGCCGGGCACGGGCCTCAACCCGCTACGCGGCCAGAACAACGTCCAGGGTGCGTCGGACGCGGGGGCGATGCCATGGCACTATCCCGGCTACCAGCGCGTCGAGGACGAGGCAACAGCGCGCAAGTTCGAGACGGGCTGGGGCGTCGAGCCGGGTGGGCTCAACCGCGAGCGCGGTCTGACGACCACCGAAATCGTGTCGGCGGTGGGGCCGGGCGGAGTACGCGCCCTGTACGTCATGGGCGAGAACCCGATGATGTCGGAGCCAAACCTGAACCACACGCGGCGCCAGTTGCAGCAGCTGGAATTCATGGTCGTGCAGGACCTGTTCATCAACGAGTCGGGAGCCTTCGCCGACGTGTTCCTGCCCGCCACGTCGTGGGCCGAGAAGGAAGGGACGTTCACCAACACCGACCGTCGCGTGCAGCGCGTGCGACAGGCCATCGCCCCGCGCGGCCAGGCTCGCGCCGACTGGCACATCATCTGCGATCTGGCGCGGCGCATCGAGGCGCGGCTGGGACGTCCGAGCATCAATTGGGATTACGGCCACCCGTCCCAGGTGCTGGAGGAGATGGGGCAGCTCGTCCCCGAGTACGCGGGGGTGAAGTACCATCGACTGGAAGGCGAGGGCTTGCAGCAGCCGGTGTGGGACGACACGCACCCAGGCACACCGTACCTGTTCGCCGACCGCTTCCCGCGCGGGCGCGGGCATTTCTTTCCGCTAGAGTTCAACCCGGCGGTGGAGATGCCCAACGACGACTACCCTCTCATCCTGACCACTGGCCGCGTGCTGGAACACTGGCATGGCGGGACGCTGACGCGCCACTCCCACCTGGACGACCTGTACCCGGCGGCGCGGCTGGAGATGCACCCGGCCGACGCGGCGCAACTGGGCATCGAGGACGGTCAGGCGGTGCGGGTCACATCCCGGCGCGGGGCCGTTGTCGCGCGGGCGTGGGTCGGCCAGCGGGCGACGCGGGGCGTCGTATTCCTGCCCTTCCACTTCGCCGAGGCAGCCGCCAACCTGCTGACCATCGATGCCCTGGACCCCCAGGCGAAAATCCCCGAATACAAGGCGTGCGCGGTGCGCGTCGTGGCGGCCCGCGAGGAGG
>JAHCIE010000243.1 GCA_026129385.1 Anaerolineae bacterium | reverse complement strand
CACCGGGCAGGGCCATTTGCCGTTCCGCCTCGGTGGAGCCCCAGTTCATCATCCAGGGTTGGATGACGCCCCAATAGACGGCTACCAGCGCGAGAACCAGCGTCACGGCATAGCGCAGCCGTGCCGCTTTCACCATCGTCGAGAGTAGCGGGTACCCCATCGCCACCTCCTCAAGCCGGACCAGGAAACAGCAACGTCGGGTTGACACGATTGAAGCGGAGCCAGGCTCCAGTCTCCATTCGGTCAACCCGACGTCAGGCGGGAATCGCGCGCGCGATATACGTGTGTGACTCAGCCGAACAACGGGCGACGCTCAGCCACTTTCGGCGCAATCGTGTCGGGTATCGAGTCCGGCCGCCAGGCCGACTCACCCAGGTTAAGTATACTCGACTCACCGAGTGTCGGCGGTTGAGAGGCCGCAACGCCAGGTAGAGGTTACGCGGCTACCCGGCGCTGCGCTTTAGGTGGCCGTCGCCTCGCGCAGCAGTTCCTGCTCCAAGGCCCGCTGGTCCTCTTCCGGGAGCGGCTTCTTGAGAACGTACAGCAGGGCGATGCTGAGTAAGGTACCCGCCAGCATAGCCACGATGTACAGGCCCAGGTTCGTGACGGCGTTCGGGATGGGGAGGACAAAGATGCCGCCGTGAGGGACGAGCAACTGGCAGCCAAAGGCCAGCGACAGGCCGCCGGCCAGGGCCGAGCCAGCCATCAGGCTGGGGATGACTCGCAACGGATCCCGCGCGGCGAAGGGGATGGCGCCCTCCGTGATGAACGACAGCCCCAGCACCAGGGCCGCCTTACTGGCCTCCTGCTCATCGGGCGTGAAGCGGTTCTTGAAGAAGGTCGCCGCTAGGCCCAGCGCCAGCGGCGGGGTCATGCCCGCTACCATCACCGCCGCCATCGGGCCATTGATGTGCGAGGAGAGCAGACCGACCGAGAAGGTGTAGGCCGCTTTGTTGACCGGCCCCCCCATGTCAAAGCCCATCATGGCGCCCAGAATCAGGCCGAGCACCAGCGCGCTGCTCGTCTGCATCCCCTTGAGCCAGTCCGTCAAGCCGGCCAACACGAACTTCATCGGCGGGCCGACGACATAGATCATGAGCAGGCCCACGATGAGCGTGGAGAGGACGGGCAAAATGAGCACCGGCTTCAACCCCTGGAGCGTATCGGGCAACTTGATATAATCGTTCAGAGCCTTGACCAGATAACCAGCGATGAACCCGGCCACCATACCACCGAGGAACCCGGAGCCGACGGCCGTCGCCAACATGCCGCCCACCAGGCCAGGCGCGATGCCGGGCCGGTCGGCGATGGAGTAGGCGATAAACGCCGCCAGGACCGGCACGAACAGGGCAAACGCGGTCGAGCCGCCGATTTGCATCAAGGCCGCCGCGAGCGTGCCCTCCGGGTAGCCCTCCGGCTTGATGCCGCCGACGGCGAAGGCCAGGGCGATCAGGATGCCGCCGGCGACGACAACGGGCAGCATGTAGGACACGCCTGTCATTAGGTGCTTGTACACGCCGGGGACGCTGGAGGTCTTGGCTTTCTTCAGCGCCGCCGCCTGCTGCGTGTAACTCATCTTGGCCGGTTCGGGCAAGGCGAGCGCCGCGTTGACCACTGCCTTGCCATCATTCAAGGCGGCGTTAGTCGAAGTTTCGTACAGCCGCTTGCCCATGAACCGCGCCTTGTCCACGTAGGCGTCGGCGGCAATGATGGCGGCGTCGGCACGGGCGATGTCCTCCGGGGTCAGGACGTTCTTGGCACCGACCGACCCCTGAGTCTCGACTTTGATGTCGTGGCCCAGCGCCACGGCCGCCTTGCGCAACGCCTCGGCCGCCATGAACGTGTGCGCGATACCGGTTGGGCAAGACGTAATCGCGACAATGCGCTTCTTGCCGCCGTCCGCCGCTGGCGCACTGGGGGCTGGCGCGGCTGGTGTGGCCGCTGGCGCGGCGGGGGCAAGCGTGGCGGCGGCCTCTTTCATCTCGGCCGCCTCGGCCAGCGCCGACTCGATAACGACGCGCGTCTTGCGAATCGCATCGCTGGTCGAAGTGGCGTAGATGGGCTTGCCCGCGAAGCGGTCCACGGGAATATAGATGTCAGTGGCGACGATGACGGCATCGGCGTCGCGTATCTCTTGCTCGGTGAGAGCATTCTTCACCCCGGCCGAGCCTTGCATCTCGGCGCGTAGGCTGTGCCCCATAACCCTCGCCGTTTTCTCCAGCGCCTCGGCCGCCATCACCGTGTGGGCGATCCCGGTGGGGCAGGCCATGACGGCTACAATTTTAGCCACAGGTCATCTCCTTTCGACATAGCTGTTTCTAGATGGCTGTGTTCGATAGCTCTCGAATGGTCACCCGTTCACTGGCCGACTGGACGGCCGCCACCGACGACAGGCCCGCGCCAAGATGGGTCAGTCGGTCCATGGAGAACGCCGTCGCCAGACGGGCGCACTCCGCCAGCGACAGCCCCCGCATCTTGCCCGCGACGGTTCCCGCCACCATGGAGTCGCCCGCGCCTACCGTACTCTTGACCTCGACCGGGGGCGGCACAGCCCAGATGGCCTCGTCGCCCTCGACAAAGATGGCCCCCTCCTTACCCATGGACACGATGACGCAGTGAATGCCGTGGCGCTCGCTGAGAGTTCGAGCCACCTTGAGAATGTCGGCGTGGGTCGTCAGCGGCTCCCCGACCAATTCCGCCAATTCGTGAACATTGGGCTTGATGAGCCACGGGCCGGCCGGGATAGCCTGGCGTAGGCCTTCGCCGCTGGTATCGAGCGCGACTTTCTTGCCGGCCAGCAGCGTCACCATGTCGCGGTAGATGCCGGCGGAGACGCCAGCCGGGATACTGCCAGCCAGGACGAACCACTCGTGCGTGGCCGCCAACTCCCGCAGGATGCCGAAAAGCTGGTCAATGTCGGCTGGCGAGGGCGTCTGGCCGGGGAAGTTGATGTCCGTCGTCTGCCGCAATGCCTCGTCCATGATCTTCACGCCGGTCCGCGTCTGCCCCGCGATGCGGACACAACGATCCTCGATGTCCTTTTGGGCGAAGAAGCGGCGGAAGATCTCGTCGTTATCCGCGCCGAGAAAGCCCGTCACTGTGGCGGGCTGGCCGAAGTCGGAGAGGAAGGAAGCCACGTTGATGCCCTTGCCGCCGGGGTCCAACTGCGAGAACTGCACCCGGTTCACCTCGCCGGCTCTGAAATTGGGGATGGCGATGGTGTGGTCAATAGCGGGATTGATGGTCACCGTCACCACTCTGTTTACCTGGCCCATGGCGATGGTCTCCTTCTTTATGGCAGCGGCAGGGCGCGCACCTCGGCCGCCGTGTGGCAGGCGAGGGCTTGCTGGGCCAGGGATTGGGCCTTGGCGAGCGACAGGCGGCGAATCTGGGCTTTGACGGCGGCGATACTGGGGATACTGACGCTCAGTTCGGTCACGCCCAGGCCAGCCAGGATGGCCGCGCCCTTGGGGTCGCCCGCCACACCACCGCACACGCCTACCCACTTGCCAGCGGCGGTCGCGGCCCGCACCGTGCGGTCTACCATGCGCAGCACCGCCGGGTGCAGCCCGTCCGCCTGTTTCGCCAACATCGGATGGCCTCGGTCCATCGCCAGGGTGTACTGGGTCAGGTCGTTGGTGCCGATGGAGAAGAAGTCCACCTCCTCGGCCAACGCGTCCGCCATCAGCACCGCCGATGGCACCTCAATCATGATGCCGATGTCCACCGCGTTCGCGCCCACTTCCCAGCGCACCTCGGCGGCCATCGCCTTGGCCGCCATGAGGTCTTCCAGAGTGGCGATCATAGGAAACATGATTTTGACGGGACCGTACTCAGACGCGCGGTAGATGGCGCGTAACTGGGGGCGGAAGAGGTCCGGCTGGGCCAGGCAGAGGCGGATGCCGCGCACGCCCAGGAAGGGGTTCTCCTCGCGGGGTAGATTGAGGTAGGGCACATTCTTGTCACCGCCAATGTCCAGGGTGCGGATAATCACGGGCAGGCCGCCCAGCGCCCGCACCATCTCGCGGTACGCCTCGAATTGCTCTTCCTCGGTCGGGGGCGACGAGCGCTCCAGGAAGAGGAACTCGGTGCGCATCAGCCCGATGCCCTCGCCGCCCGCGTTGACCGCCTGCTCCGCCTCCGACGCCCGGCTGATGTTCGCCACGACCTCGACCCGATAGCCGTCCACCATCAAGGCCGGCTCGTAGCAGCGCGACTTCTCGGCCTCGCGCAGCTCCTCGAAAGTCTGGCGCGCCTGTTGGGCGGCGGCGAGCGTCGCGGGGCTAGGCTCGACATACAGGTTGCCGCGATTGCCGTCCAGAATAGCGGGCGCGCCTTCCGGCTGGTGCAGCACGGCCGGGCCAGCCGCGACCATGGCCGGGATGTTCAGCGCGCGGGCGATGATGGCGCTGTGGGAGGTCGGGCCGCCGCCAGCGGTGCAGAAGCCCAGGATAAACGCCGGGTCCAGGCTGGCGGTATCGGACGGCGTGAGGTCTTCGGCGAGCAGGATGACCGGCTCCGTCGGCGCGGCTGGGCCTTCCTCAATGGGGTGGGCCAGCACACGCAGCACCCGGCTGCCCACGTCGCCCAGGTCTACGGCGCGCGCCGCCAATAGGGGATCGTTGACCTGCTGTAACTCAGCCACCCGCTGCTCGATGGCCTGCTGCCAGGCGTAGCCCGCGCTGGCCCCGCCATCAATCTGCGTCTCGACGTCTTGGCGCAGCTCAGGGTCATCGAGAAACTCGGCGTGGGCCAGGAAAATGGACGCTTTCCCCGCGCCCGACCGATCCTTCACCTCCTGGTACAGGTCGTTCAATTGCGCCCGCGCGGCTTCGATGGCCTGCCTCAACTGGCTCTTCTCGGCTGCGGGGTCCTTGGCCGTCGCCTCGACCACGATCTTGGTGCGCTTGAGGTAGCGGAGCGGGCCAATCGCCAGGCCAGGCGAGGCCGGGATGCCGGGCACGACGTTGCCGCCTGGTTCGGCTTCCCACTCGTAGGTTACAGCCGGGGCCGCAGCCTCCGCTTCCTCCTCTTCCCCTAACCCGCTTTCCACGGCCTCGCGGAGCGCCTGGAGCGCCGCCGCCTCATCTGGCCCCTGCGCCATCACACGGACAACCGAGCCGCCCTCCACGCCGAGCTTGAGCAGGGAGGCCAGGCTCTTACCGTTGGCGACTTTGTCGCCCAGGCGGACGCGTACCTCGGACTCAAACCCCTTCGCCACGCTGACGAATGTCGTGGCGGGCCGGGCGTGCAGGCCGGTCGGGTTGTGGATGGTGAGATCGGCATAGGTGGGGAAATCGGCGGGGATCTCGGTCGGGGCCGCCGCCTGGTCGCGGGGTCGGGTCAGCGCCGCCAGAATGTCGTCGGGGTCGTTGGTTTTGGCGAGCCGACGAATGGTCGCCTCGTCGTCCAGAACGTGCGTCAGGTTAGCGA
>JAHCIE010000242.1 GCA_026129385.1 Anaerolineae bacterium | reverse complement strand
TCGGCTGCCTTCGATATGGGACGTGAGATAAGCTACTTTACGGCGTTGATACCGACCGGTGGCCATATTCTAGACCTCGGCTGCGGCACGGCCTGGGCAGCGGCGCACTTGCGGCAACAGGGCTTCCGCGCTGTGGGGCTGGACCTATCCTTCGGGCGGCTGAGCCGCGCGCTGGCCAGCGCAGCCGCGCCCGTGGTCATGGCTGACCAGCGATGGCTGCCCCTCGCGACGGCAAGCCTGGAGGGTGTGTGGGCGAGTGCGTCGCTGCTGCACCTGTCCAAGCCGGACATGCCCGCCGCGCTGGCCGAGGTACGGCGAGTGTTGCGGCCCCACGGTGCGCTGTTCGTCAGCCTCAAGGCAGGCGACGGCGAAGCCTGGACGACCCGTGGCGGCGGGGCGCGCTTTTTCGCCTACTACCGCCCTGCCGAACTGGATGGCCTGCTGGCCGATGCTGGCCTGCGTATCGTCGACGGCTGGGAGAACCCGGCCCCGCCGTGGGATGTGGCGCATCCCTGGTTGACGCGCTTTGCCGTAGCGGGCGGCGCGAGCAGAGATTAGAGATTGGAGATTGGCGATTGCCTTCTGATTCCCTCGCCCGCCGGGAGAGAGGAGCAGGCTCAATCTCCCCTCCCTACTCTCTGGTCGCTGTCCGGTCGCGCCACCAGGCGTGGAGGGCGGCCTCCCAGTCGCCCTGGAAGTAGCGGTCGACGTAGGGCTGTAAGGCGGCGCGACGCGCGGCATGGAAGCCCCGCACCCGGTCAGCGTCACCGCTGGCGAGCAGGTCGCGCACCCAGGCCGCCCAGGTCTGCGCCGCCTCAGCCAGTGTCGCTGCGCCCAGGGCCGGCGTCGCCGAGGGGCGCGGGTCTGTGCCGAGGACACCGAAGCGCGCCAGATCGGTGGCATCAGCAGGAACGGCGTCGTCGAGGCGGTCGAGGCGCACCAGGTCGGGGCGAACCGCCAGCAGGCTGCTCGTCTCCCAATGTGCGGCATGATCCAGGCGCGAGGCATCGGGCAGCACGGCCAGTTCCGGCGCGACCAGCACAATGGCCCCTGTCTCGCGCATCGCCGTGTCGGCGGCCTCCATTAACAACACCTCATGCGCCTGGGCGTAGTGGCCCGTAACGACAGCGATGACCCTGACACCCATGCCCGCCAGGCTATGAAATGTCGCCTGCCAAAGGTGCGAAATCACGCTGGGCGGCGTCGAAATAGAATAGGCGTGGGGCAACGTCGTGATGGCCCACCACGTCGTCGGCAGGACGATGCCGCCACTGAGCGCGGCGGCCTGGCGAGCCACGTGGTCGGCCACCAGCCCGTCGAGACCCAGGGGCAGATGCGGGCCGTGCCACTCTAGCGCGCCCCACGGCACGTAGGCGGCGGGCGTTGCCGCCAGAAGGGCGGCCAGTTCGTCGGGGCGCAGCTCGGCATAGAGGCCCCAGGCGACGGGTGTGGCGTCGGTCATGACGCCACCTTCGCCGGGTCGGGCGCGGGCAGGTCGGCGCCCAGCCAGGCGCGGAAGCAGGCTCGCTGCTCGTCCGTCGCGTCGGGCAGGGCCTCGATGCGATATTCGTCGGGAGGGCGCGCACTTAGCGTCACCTGTAGCTGATGGAGTTCGTCGCGGCGGAACACGGCCATCGTCACCGTCTCGCCCGGCGCGCGCTCGTCGAGGCGGTGGGGCAGAGTCGCCTCGGTTAGGCGAAAGCCATCCAGGGCCAGCAACTCATCCCCCGGCGTCAGACCCGCCGCATGGGCCGGGGAACCGGCGTAGGCTGTCTGGACCAGCAGACGCCCGTTGTCCATGCGGGTGGTCACGCCCAGATAGCCGCGCTCGACGCCAGGGCGGCCACCCGTGCGCGCCAGATCTTTGTCGGCCTGGTAGCCCCGTGTCAGACGCAGGCCGACATCGGCGAGCAGGGGGGCGAAGTCCAGCGCATCGCGGCCATCGACATAGCGCGCCCAGAAGTCGTCCATGCGGCCGCCGACGACGCCTTCAACGATGGACTTGTAGTCGCCGTCGGCGTAGCCCGCGCTGCGCGCCTTATAGTCCGCCCACAGGGCGCGGAACACGTCGTCCAGGCTGCACGTGCCTTGAGTGCGTTGCCGAATCTCCAGGTCCAGGAGCAAGTGGACCAGCGCGCCCTTGAGGTAGAAGTTGACGCGGTTGTTGGGGGCATTCTCGTAGGCCCGGTACATCTTGAGCCAGGTATCGAAGGAAGCCTCGGTCAGGTTATACAGTTCGCGGGCGGGCGTCCGCTCGTACTCGCGGATATCGTCGGCCAGCCGCTCCAGGAAGCGTTCGGGCGTGAGCAGGCCCGCGCGGGCCAGGATGAGGTCGTCGTAGTAGCTAGTCGCGCCCTCGACGATCCATAGGGCTTCCGTATACATCTCGCGCTCGTAGTCATAGTCGTCGAAGGCGCGGGGCCTGATTCGCTTTACATTCCAGACGTGGAAGAACTCGTGGGCCAACAGGCTCAAGACGCGCTCATAGTCATGGCGAGGCTGGAAGGCGAAGCGCGACACGTGATTGATACTGCACCGGGCGTGTTCCATGCCGCCGGTCGGCCTGTCGCCCAGCAACAGCACGAAGGTGTACCACGGGTAGGGCAACTCGCCGCACACGTCGCGGGCAGTGGCGACGATGCGCGCCAGGTTCGCCACCAGGCCGTCGGCGTCCTCGTTACCGTGACCGTAGAGGGCCAGGCGGTGAGGCAGACCGTCGACCTCGAAGGGCAGCACGCGATGGGTTCCGACTTCGCCCGGCGAATCGGCCAGGGTGTGATAGTCAGGGGCGTAGAAGGTGTTGTCAGCCTCGTCGGGGTCCAGGGGTAGCGTTACCCACCAACCGCGGCCGGGCGGCGGGGTGATGGTCAGGAGACATGGCTGATCCTTAGCGCCGTCGACGTACATGAAGACGTCCACAGGGTTGAATAGGGCATGGCTGTCGTCCAGGTGACTGGCGAAGACGGCCAGGTGATTGGCATATACCTGGTAGCGAACCTCGAAGCCACGACCGCCGTTCACCATGCGCCAGCGGGCTTTGTCTATTTTGGACCACGGTAGAGGGTGACCATCCGCGTCAAGGGCAGCGAAGTCCTGCACGTGTCGGGCATTGTCGGCGATAATGTACCAGCCGGGCAGCCAGGACGGAAGGATGAGATCCGTGGTAGGGGCAGGGGCGTCAGGCACGGCGATGGTGATATGGAACAAGTGGGTCTCTGGGGCGGGCATCTCCAGACGATAGTGGGTAGGCATAGCTCCTCGCTGGGCGAAAGGCGGGCGTCTATGCCCGCGTGGGCAATTCTACACCGATGGGGATGTGACGCAAGAAAAGACAGGCGCGTCAATGTGCCGAATTGGCCGGAGATTACACACAAAACACTGACAAACGCTATGCAATGCTGTATGATTATTGCAGTACGAACACGACGGATTCCAGCGTTACGGGCTTGACGACTAGCGAAGCTGTGGGAGAAGAGAGACATGACTACCAGAACGAATAGTGAGTGGCTAAGCGATCTTCAGGCGGACGGGAATGTCCAGGCAAGTGCGTTGACTGACCTGCGTGTGCATCTATCACGGGCGACGGACTTCTACCTTCAGCGGCGCGAAGCTCAGCTGCGTGGGCTGGACGAGTCCGAGCGCCGTCAGCTGAGTGAGGATATTGTGCAGGATGCCATTGTCCGCATCCTCAACCATCTCGACTCGTTTCGCGGCGAGAGCCGCTTCACCACCTGGGCTGGCAAGTTCGCCGTCCATGCCGCGGCGGCTGAGTTGCGCCGGGCGCGTTGGCGCAACATCTCGTTGGATGCGACGCCCGACGATGCGGACGCGGGTGACCTGGGCCAGTTCCTGACCGAGCCGAATCAGGTCGGCCCCGATCGCCGCGCCGCACAGGACCAGGCATGGCGCGCTGTGCAAGACGCGCTGGCCGAAGATTTGACGGCGCGCCAGCGTGAGGCGCTCGTGGCGATTATGGTTGATGGCCGCCCCGTCGCCGAGGTCGCCAGGAAGCTCGCCACGACCCAGAATGCCTTGTATAAGTTGGTGTTCGATGCCCGTGCCCGATTACGTCGCGCGCTGACGGGTCGCGGCTGGAGCGTGACCGAGATTCTGGACCAGTTTGACCCGGCGTGCGCAACTTGCTAACTGGAATGGGGCGGCGACGCAGCCAGGAATTGCTATTGAGGAGGACAATCAACCAATGCTAACCTCGTTTGGATATCTGCTCAAGGAGTACCGTCTCAACCGCCATATGACGCAGAAGGAGTTGGCACAGGCGATTGGCGTCAATGGTAGCTACATCGCGCGCCTGGAGCGTGACGAGCGCCGTCCATCACGCCGCGTGGTAACCAATATGGCGCAGGCGATGAATCTGTCCGCCGAAGATCGGGACCGCCTCCTCGCCAGCGCGCAGCACCTACCGGAGGGCGACCTGGCCCGCATCGTCGAGCACAGTGGCGTGTCCCTGACTCACCCGGCTATTCAGGCTGTCGCCAATGCCTTGCAAGACCCCGACCTGACCACCCACGGGCGCGAGCAGCTCGAGAATGAAATCGTTGCCTATGTGGGCTTCCGCCTCCAGCAACTGAAGCAGCAGGACCAGGCGCGCATCGCCCAACGCGCGAGCGCTCGCGCGTTGGCGGCCGACTGACCTTGACAGCAGGCGCGCGTCCGGAGGTCAAGACCTATGGGTCTATGGTTTGGCATCCTGATGGGACTGCTGATGTTGGGGGCAGGCGCGAGCATGTACTTCCTCGCGCCGCGTATCGGGCCTAACCCCATCTTCGGCGTTCGGACGGGCTACAGCTTCGCCAATCGGGACGTGTGGGATCAGTCTAACCGCTTTGGCGGCATCGTGTTTGGCGGCATCGGCCTGGCGCTCCTGGCGCTGACCGCGTTCCTGGTGGCAGTAGGCGTGCAGGGAGATCCGGCCATCTGGTGGCTGACCGGCGCGCTGCTCGTTCTCATCCTGGGCGGGACGGCCTGGATCATTGCCTACACACGTCGGCTGGCCCTGGGGACCAGTCTCGCGCACACGCTCGCGCCCGTTGATGTCCCCTTCAGGACCGTTGCCCCGGTGGTGATCACGTGGGGCTTGCTAGCCTTGCTGTGCCTGGCGCTCTGGCCGACGCTGTCACCGCTGGTCGCCACCCACTTCGATGTCAACGGCCAGCCGAACGACTGGATGACGCGCACGGCCTTCACCCTCTTTTATATTGGATTGAGCGGGCTTCTCACTCTCATCCCCCTTGGCGTGGCGTGGGTAGCGCGCCGCGAGCCAATCATCGGGGTCAGTCGGCTGGGGTCACGCTGGTACATTGCGCCGCGCGAGGGTGTTGCCCTGGCCGCGTGGCTGATGGCGACGGTCAACCTATCGCTGCTGCTGCCCTTGTTGGATACTGCCTGGTTCGACTGGTACGGTGTGCACGTGATGGACCTGGGGCTGATGACGCTGCTCATGGTCGTGTGGCTGGTTGGGT
>JAHCIE010000241.1 GCA_026129385.1 Anaerolineae bacterium | reverse complement strand
TTCCAAAACACCCCGATTTGCCTTGCCTGATTCGGGCAATCTCGTATAATCCGTTCCACTCTTGGCCCCACTCGTGACTTCCGGCGGCGGTCGGCGTCACGGCTGTTCCCATGACAGCCCAGATTCATGGGAGCATGGCCTGCTTCTCGCGTCGTCTTGCCCAGGAGAGGACTCGTCGATGCCTCAAATCTTTGGTCCCGGCGCCAACAGCCTGTCGCGGTTCACCATCATCACTCTGTTGCTGGTCGCTGGGCTTACCCTGGCGATACTCATGGCCTACCAGCGATCGTCGTATGTGACCTTCGTCGGCGTGAATCGGCCGCAACCCGTGCAGTTCAGCCACAAGCACCATGTCGGCGATGACGGCATCGACTGCCGCTATTGCCACACCTCGGTCGAAACAGGCGACAATGCCGGTATGCCCTCTACCCAGACATGCATGAACTGCCACCAGTACATCTGGGCCAATAGCCCTTACCTGGCTCCGGTGCGCGACAGTTGGGCCACAGGCAAGCCCATCATCTGGACCAAGGTCCATGACACGGCCCAATTCGCCTACTTCAACCACAGCGTCCACGTGGCGAAGGGCGTGGGCTGTACTACGTGCCACGGCCAGGTCAACGAGATGAACGGCATGTTCAAGACCGAGACGATGAGCATGGAATACTGCATTACCTGCCACTTCAACCCGGCCCAGTTCGTCCGCCCCAAGTCCGAGGTGTTCAACGTCAACTACGCCCCACCGGCCAATCAGGCGGCCCTCGGCGCTCAGCTCGTTGCAGACTACAAGATCGAGAGCCTTGTCAGCTGCTCGACTTGCCACAGGTGACGCCCATGACTACTGAGACCACTCTGGACCTCGCCGCTATTCGCGCCAAGCTCAAAGCCTCCAAGGGCAAAGAATACTGGCGCAGCCTGGACGAGCTGGCCGACAGCGAGGGATTCCGCGAGACGCTGGAACGCGAGTTCCCGCGCCTGGCCGGGTATTGGCCCGACGGCGTCAGCCGCCGCGCCTTCCTCAAACTCATGGGCGCGTCCCTGGCCCTGGCCGGCCTGGCCTCGTGTTCCCCACCCGGCAGCAAGCTCGTGCCCTACGTGCGGCAGCCCGAGAACATCCAGTCGGGCCACCCCCTCTTCTTCGCCTCGGCCATGCCCCTCGGCGGCTATGCCATGCCGGTGCTCGTCGAGAGCAACATGGGCCGCCCGACCAAAGTCGAGGGCAACCCCGAGAGCGGGGCCAGCCTCGGCGGAACCGACGTCTACGCCCAAGCCTCCGTACTGAACCTGTACGACCCCGAGCGGATGCAGACCCTTACCCAGGACGGACGCATCTCCACCTGGGACCAATTCTCGCGCGCTCTGGCAGCAGCGATCGATACTCAGAAGGCCAAGCAGGGCGCGGGGTTGCGAGTGCTGACGCAGACGGTCACCTCCCCCACGCTGGCCGCCCAGCTCAAGGAGATGACCACCGCCCTGCCCCAGGCCAAGTGGGTCCAGTACGAGCCGCTCAGCGCCAACAACGCCTACGCCGGCGCACAGCTAGCCTTCGGCCGCCCCGTAGAGACAACCTACAACCTCGACCGCGCCGACGTCATCCTGTCCCTGGATGCCGATTTCATGGGCTTTGGGCCAGGCAAGCTGCGCTACGCCCGCGACTGGGCACGCCGCCGCGCGACGAAGGAAGGTCCCGGCGGCATGAACCGCGTCTACGTCGTCGAGAGCATGCCAAGCATCACCGGCATGGCCGCCGACAATCGCTTGCCCATGCGCGCCTCGGACGTCGAAGCCTACGCGCGGGCGGTAGCGGTCGCCATCGGCGCGCCCGTCGATGCGTCCAGCAGCCTACCGGCGGACATCCCGGCCAAATGGGTCACGGCCGTAGCCCGTGACTTGCAGGACCATCGCGGCCGGTCGGTGGTGATAGCGGGCGCGGGACAGCCCGCCGCCGTGCATGCCATTGCCCACCTGATGAATCAGACGTTGGGCAACGTGAGCGCTACCGTCAACTACACCGACCCCGTCGTCGCCGACCCATCCGACCAACTGGAAGGCCTCAAGGCCCTGGCCGCCGACCTCGACGCCGGTCAGGTGGACATCCTCATCATCCTCGAGGGCAACCCCGTCTACGATGCCCCGGCCGACCTGGGCTTCAAGGAGCGGCTGGCCAAAGCAGCGATGCGCGCGCACCTGAGCCTCTACAACAACGAGACGACGCAACTGTGCCAGTGGAAGATACCGGCCGCCCACTACATGGAGGCCTGGAGCGATGCCCGCGCCTTCGACGGCACGGCCACCATCATCCAGCCGCTCATCGCCCCCCTGTACGATGGCCGCACGCCCAGCGAAGTGATCGACGTCATCAATGGGAAGGGCGGGCGAGCCACCTACGACGTCGTCCAGGAATACTGGAAGACCCAGGCAGCGACTGGCTTCGACGCCTTCTGGCAGCAATCAGTGCGCGAGGGAACCGTGCCCAACAGCACGCTGAAACCCGTGCAGGTGACAGCCCGACCACTGGCGGGGCAGGTCCCGCCCCGCCCTAACGCCCCGGCCGAGGCGCTAGAGATTGTCTATCTCCCCGCGCCGAACCTCTACGACGGTCGCTTCGCCCCCAATGCATGGTTGCAGGAAACACCTGATCCCACCTCGAAGCTAGTCTGGGACAACGCGGCTTTCATCAGCCCGCGTCTCGCCGAGCGCGACGGACTGCGGAACGGCGACCTGGTGGAGTTAGGCTATCGTGGCGGCAAGATCGAAGCGCCCGTATTCATCCAGCCCGGCCAGGCAGAGAACTCGGTCAGCGTCTATCTCGGCTACGGGCGAAGCGGCGCTGGCCCCGTCGCCAAGGACGTCGGCTTCGACGCCTACGCCATTCGCGCCGCCAATCCTGTGTGGTTCGACGCCGGCCTGGCCATGCGCAAGACGGGCAAGACCTACCCGCTGGCCACAACCCAGATGCAGCACAGCCTGGTTGGCCGAGACATGGTACGATCGGCGACTCTTGAGGAATTCACCAAGGAACCCAAATTTGCCCAGGACGAGCATCACTACCTCAAGGCGCGCGGCGAGATCAGCCCGGCCGCAGCAGCAGCAGTCGAGAACGACTTCAGCATGTATCCGGGCCACTGGAAATATCCCGGCTACGCCTGGGCCATGGCCATCGACCTGAGCCTGTGCATCGGCTGCAACGCTTGCGTGTCGGCGTGTCAGTCCGAAAACAATATCCCCGTCGTCGGCAAGGACCAGGTGCAGGTCGGTCGTGGGTCATGCAGTGGCTCAAGATTGACCAGTACTACACCGGCCAGGTCGACAACCCGGAGTCCTACTTCCAGCCCCGCCCATGCATGCAATGCGAAAACGCACCCTGCGAGCCGGTATGCCCGGTCGCCGCGACTGTCCACAGCGCCGACGGCCTCAACGACATGGCCTACAACCGCTGCATCGGCACGCGCTACTGCTCCAACAACTGCCCCTACAAGGTGCGCCGCTTCAACTACCTCCAATACACCGACTACAACGCACCCTCCGTGCTGCGCATGGTCCACAACCCCGAGGTGAGCGTCCGCTCGCGCGGCGTGATGGAGAAGTGTACCTACTGCGTGCAGCGCATTCGCGCCGCCGATGCTACCGCGCGACGTGAAGGGCGCGTCATTCGCGACGGCGAGGTCATGACCGCGTGCCAGACTGCATGTCCCACTGCCGCCATCACCTTCGGCAACATGAACGACCCCGACAGCGCAGTCGCCAAGAGCAAGGAATCGCCGCTGAATTACGGGCTGCTCGAGGAGCTAAATACCCGCCCTCGCACCACCTACCTGGCCGCGATTCGCAACCCGAACCCTGAGCTGGTCGAGCAGCACGGCTAGTTCCCGAACGGAGTGGGACCATGGCAAGTAAGCCTCCAGGTATCCAGGAACTTGAAGAGAAGACCCACGCCCTGGCTACGCCCAACGGGTTCACGACCACGGACGATAGCGGCGCGGCAGCCGTCGTAGCGCCAGGCCTGACCGACGCGAGCATTACAGCCAAGATCAGCAACATCGTGCTGACGCGCAAGACGCCGCTCTTCTGGTTCGCAGGCTTCATCGTCGGCTTCCTGGGCTTCAACCTGATGATGCTGGCGATTACCTGGCTGTTGATTCGCGGCCCTGGTGTCTGGGGTAACAACGTCCCCGTAGGCTGGGCCTTCGACATCATCAACTTCGTGTGGTGGATCGGTATCGGCCACGCCGGAACCCTCATCTCCGCCATTCTCCTGCTGTTCTACCAGCAATGGCGCACCTCCATCAACCGTGTCGCCGAAGCAATGACCCTCTTCGCCGTTATGGCGGCGACCGTCTACCCCCTGCTCCACACGGGGCGGCCCTGGTTCGACTTCTGGATGATGCCCTATCCGACCAACTTCGGCGTCTGGCCGCAGTTCCGCAGCCCGCTGATCTGGGACGTGTTCGCCGTCACGACCTACGCCACCGTGTCGGCCCTGTTCTGGTTCGTCGGCCTCGTCCCCGACCTGGGCACCATGCGCGACCGCGCCAAGAACATCTGGGTGCAGCGCGCCTACGGCATCTTCGCCCTGGGCTGGAATGGCTCGACTCGCCACTGGTTCCGCTTCGAGCGCGCCTACTTCCTGCTAGCCGCTATCTCGACGCCCCTGGTGGTGTCCGTCCATACTGTCGTGAGCTTCGACTTCGCCACGTCCGTCATCCCCGGCTGGCACGCGACCATCTTCCCGCCCTACTTCGTACTAGGCGCGATCTACGCCGGCTTCGCGATGGTGCTGACGCTGATGATCCCGCTCCGCAAGCTGTACGGCCTGGAGGACTACATCACCGCGCGCCACCTCAACAACATGGGCAAAATCATGCTCGTGGCAGGGCTGGTAGTAGCCTATGGCTACTTCATGGAATACTTCAGCGCCTGGTACAGCGGCAATGAGTACGAAATCTACCAATACTTCATCGCACGCCCCTTTGGCCCCTACGCCGTCGTCTTCTGGTTGATGATCCTGTGCAACATCGTCGTCCCACAGGCGCTGTGGTTCACCCGCGTACGCTATACACCGCTGCTACTGTGGATCGTGGCCATGTTCATCAACTTCGGCATGTGGTTCGAGCGCTTCAACATCATCGTCCAAAGCCTGTCCCGCGACTTCATTCCAGCCGCCTGGGGCAACTACTCGCCGACGGTGTGGGACTACAGCCTGTTCTTCGGCACGATAGGCATGTTCATCATGTTCGTGTTCCTGTTCTTCCGCTTCCTGCCGTCCGTCTCTCAATTCGAGATGCGCGACCTGGCGTGGCGCCTCGGTACCAAAAAACAGGCCGGCCGCGAGGACATGATGCAGGGCGCGGACGTCGCTCCGGCCCCTGGCTCGGCAGACTGAGAGTAGGGGAGGTAAGACCATGGCTCAGACGATGACCGAGCACGCCCAGGCCGACCACGGCTTCGCCGGCGAACCGCCCTTGCCCCTCTATGGCTTGATGGCAGAGTT
>JAHCIE010000240.1 GCA_026129385.1 Anaerolineae bacterium | reverse complement strand
CTGTTCCGGGGGGCCCCCCGGGGGGCCACCGGGGGGGGGGGGGGGGGGTGGGGGTTTGGGTGGGGGTCGCCGTGGCGGTCGCGGTGAAGGTGGCGGTCGGGGTGGCCGTGGCGGTCGCCGTCGCCGTGGGGCTGGCGGTGGGTGACGCCCCAAAGGTGGCTGAGGCGGTAGGCGTCGCGTCCCCCGGCGTAGCCGTGGCCGTGGCCGTGGGGGTCAGCGTCGCGGTGGGCGTGGTCCCAGTCGGCAGCGGGTCGAGGTAGTTCAGGCGCAGGACGGGCGCGGCTGCGCCCACCAGGCTCCAGAAGAAGCTATTGGCGTCGGCGTTGACGGGCGGGGCGGTGGGGCCAGAGACGCGGAACACGGCGCGACGATAGCTATTGATCTGGCCTTCCAGCGCGGCCACGGTGGCGGCGTCGAAGAAGAGCCGATTGGCCTTGTTGACGCCCAGGGCGCCAGGGGTAAGGAGAGGGCTAAGTTGTCCCAGTCCTGGGGCTGCGAACAGCTCGCCGTATTCCAGGTTGAGGTCTATGGGCGTCGTTCCCAGGTCCACCAGGTCGATGAGCCACTCGCCCTCGGACTTCAGGTACAGGCTGACGAGGTTTGAGTTGGCGGTTCCCGTCAGCTTCAGGTCGGCATTGACGACGTGGGCGCCGGGGGGTATCGACGTGGGCACGCTGAACTCGATGAAGCCCATGAACTGGGGATAGCTGTCCTCCCGGAAGCCAACCTGCATGTCGGATGAGGTGTTGCCGCCGATGGTTGTCGAGCCGACGTAGATACAGCCCGGCGGGTTGCACGTAGGGCCGAGAGTGTAACCGGCCCGCGCGCCCACCACAACCTCGGCCGTCGCGCCGGGCACGGGCATGCTGGTGATGACCGGTGTCAACAGCGCCTCGCGCGCCTCGCTAGGGAAGGTCGGCGTGACGGTTGGGGTGATAGTGGGTGGGCTTACCGGCGTGGAAGGCGTGCCGGGGCCAGGCGTCGCCGCGCCCTGGGGCTGCCAGTCCGCCTCCTTGCGCAGGCTGACGCCGCTGGTGGTCACGTAGGTGACGATGATATGGTCCCCATCGGGGTTGACCTGCAACTGACCATCGGCGCAGTTGGTGTTCGATGGGCAGAAGGCGAGATGGGGGAACTGCGCGTTCCCTTTGGTGCGGAAGCGGCCGCTGGCGAAGCTCGTTTCCTGTAGGCGCAGGGTCACCTGATGGCCCTGCGTCTGGCTGCGCGCGATCACCGTGCTGATTGTGTCCAGGGCGTTGGAGTTGGTGTTCGCGCCTCGATCCAGCACCTCAACAATCGCCGTCTCAGCGCCACTGTAGACAGGGCGGTCGAGTTTCAGCGTGCTGCCGATGGCCCAGATATAGTCGAAATAGATATTGCTGCTGGGCAGGAAGAAGGTAATACGGGTGCGGTATGGGCTGGCGACACTGGGCAGCGAGCCAGAGGTAGGGGACCAGGCGACGGTGACAGGTCCCTGGTCGGGGCGATAGTCCCCTTCGAGGCGTGGCCCAACCGCGCCGCCAAACTGGTTGTGAACTTCGATGCTGTACCGATACTGGCTGAACTGGGCCGTCTGGTAGAAATTGAAGTAGAGGTTGGTCGTTCCTTCTTCAAACTCGATGGGGTTGTCGGGGTCGGAGGGGCGATAGGGGGCGCCGGGCGTTGTGCTGACCCATAGGAAATTCTGGTCGCCCAGAGGGTTCGTGGGCACGGGGGTAGGGGCCGTACCGACAATGGTCGGGAAGACGGCGGTAGCGGTGGCTGCCTGGGCTGCATCGAGGCTGGCCAGGGCCAGCGGCATACCGCCGAGGGCGAGCAAGAGGGCCACGGCCGCTACGGCGGCCACCAGGGTAGGAACATGGCTGAGACGAGGCACGCTGCACCTTCTGCATTCCAGGGCTGGTCGAACGACGGGCCAGAGCGAAGGCCCGCTGGCGCGAGCGGCGCCGCTAAAGGGCGGGGCGCGGCCAGGCGGGCTCTCGTGCAAGGCCTATGTTGGAAGACGCTGAAGCACGCGCCCTGGTTACGGCGACGGTCGTATCCCTTGCTGTATCTGGCTAATCAGGTCGAGGGCGCGCTGACGGGCCTCCACGGGGGCCAGGTCCAGCGCCTGCTGGGCGGCCTTCAAGGCTTCGGGCTGCTTGTTGGCGCGCTGATACAGGCCCGCCAGGTTCAGGTAGCCGGCGTAGTTGTCGGGCGCCAGGTCCACCACCTTCTGCACCGCGTCGATGGCCTCCGGTAGGCGGTTGCTGCGCTGGTAGAAATCGCCTAGCGCGCTGTACACCGCCGCCGCCTGCGCCCCCTTGGGGTTGAGCTGCGCCGCGTTCTGGAGCGCCTTCTCGGCGGCCGCGCCCTGGCCCTGGGACAGGTACAGGCGACCGAGCAGGACGTAGGCCTGGACATTGCGCGGGTCCAGGGTGAGCGCCTGGAGGAGCAGCGTCTGGGTGTTGGCTGGCGCCTGATTCGCCAGAATCGCAGCCTGGGCTGCCTCGACGAAATTGTCAGGCTCGTTGGGGTCGAGGAGGGCCGCGCCCTGGAGGCTCTGGAACGCGGCCGCCAACATCTGCTGTCGCTGGTTCTGGTCTTGCGCCTGCTGCGCCCATAGCAGATAGGTGTGGCCGATGTTGTACTGGTAATCACCGTAGGTCGGCCACTGCTGCGCCGCCAGCCCGAAAGCTTCGATGGCCTGACCGTAGAGTGCGTCGCGGTCCTGGGCGGAGGCCGCCAACGGCGCGACCGACGCCAGCATCTCGCCGAGCTGCTGGGCGTAGACCGGCTCGCCGGGTTGATCGGCGACGGCTCGGCTCGCCAGACGCAGCGCCGTGGTCGGGTCACCCGCCGCCAGGTAGGCCTGGGCCGTGCGAACAACCATATCCGCCTGCATGGGGGCGACAATGCCGATGGCCGCCGTAGCCAGGGCCACGAGGGCCAGGGGCACGTAGGCGGCCAGCGCCAGGGGGCGGGTGCGGCCGGCCGGGGCCGCTGCCGTCGGCAGCCAGGTGGCGATAAGGGCGAGGGACACGCCGAGGGCCAGCAGGTAGACCCATAGCAGCGACAGGCTATCCCCCCCGCCGAGGAGTACCGCTGCCCGCAGCGCCAGCATGACCAGGAATCCTGCCACCGCCATGCCCAGGACCGGCAGCCACGACGGAGCCGCTGCGCTTGCGACCGTCGCCTCGCGCACGGCTTCCGCCCAGAGCAGGCTGCCGCCTACCAGGAAGGTCAGCAGCATGAACCAGACAATGCCGTAGTTATTGGCGGCCAGGGCGAAGCCGTCGAGGGGGATGAAGGTGTACACCAGGGTCGCCAGCATCAGGCCGGCAACCCCACCGTAGGCCAGGGCCGGCGTGGGGCGATACGACACGCTTGCCCTGGCTGAAAGGAGGGCTGGGCGCGCCGATAGGGCGCCGGCCAGCGCCACGAGCGCCCAGAACATCAGGCGGCGTGTCGGGTCGGCGGGGCCAATGTTGACCTCGATGAAGTGACCGGCGAGGGCAGCCAGCAGCGCGATGAGCAGCCAGCGGCCTTCCGGGGTCAGGTCGGCGTCGCCGCTACGGCCAAAGGCGGCCGACGCGAGGAAAATCCACAGGCCTAGCAGCAGGCCGACGGCCGTCCCGATGCCCAGGTAGAGGGCGAGGCCCGCCAGGACGGGAATCAATCCCCCTGCCGCCGCCCCACCGATGGTCAGGCCGACGAAAGTCCAGAGGCGGTCGCGGCTCGCGACCAGTCCCAGGCGGCGCACAATCAGGTAGAAGGCCGCGATGACGAGCCACAGGTAGCCCACCAGGCCCAGGGCGCCGGTCTCAATCAGGCGGTCCCAGATTTCGTTGTGCGAGCGGTCGGGGTTCTTGTCCGCGTCGCCCAGGTAGCGCAGGGCGGGTGAGACGTTGGCGCTCAGGGTGATGATGTTGGTCTCAGGCCCATAGCCGAAGGGCAGCCGCACCGGGTCGACGCCCATGGTACGCGCGGCGGCATCCCACAGCAGGAGGCGCACACGTAGCGTGGAGCGGTCGCCGGCGTCGAACAGGCGGCTGATGCGACGTACGGCGACGGGTGAGTCGCCCAGCCCGGTACGAACGGCGGGGGTGTTAAGGGCGAGCACGAGGCCGCCGACCACCAGCGGCGCGGCAATCGCCACGGCCAGAATCGCGCCCCGCCGACCGCGTAGCGCCACCGCTGCCAGGGCGAAGACACCCGCGGCGACGGCAAAGCCGACCCACGCGCCCAGGCTGAAGGTGATGCCCAGCGTGATTAGTTGGAGCACGACGAGGATGGCATACACGGCGCGCAGGGCGCCAGCAGCGGGACGCAGCGCGCGCACCAGAGTCAGCGGCAGGACCATGATGAGGTAGCCGCCCAGGAAGATCGGATTGCCCAGGCTACTGAAGGCCCGCCCCGCATACAGGCCGCTGAATACACCAGGACCGGCCCCAATCCATTGCAGGATGCCGAACAGCGCGACGGGGGCGCTGGCCAGGATGATGACCGTCACGAGGCGATCCACCTGATCGCGGCGGCGCAGGTAGGCGAGGGTCAGCAGGAAGATGACCAGGAACGCGGTCACCGAAATGAGGCCCTGGCCGCGTTGATACGCGCCCAGCAGACTGGGCCGCAGGGCGATGGATGCGCCCGTCGCTAGAACCGTTGCAGCGATAATGACCAGCGTCGGCCAGACCAATGGCGAGACGCGCCGCCAGAAGCCCGGCTCATCGTCGGCGTAGGGCGAGGCGCTCTCGCCGCGCGCCAGCCGTATATCGATCACGCGCACGACCCACGCCACCGCCATCATCAGGGCAATGACGCGGACGAGAACCATCTTGTCCGGCTCGAAGATGCGGGCCGTGGTGGTCTGGAAAAACAGGGGCACGAGAAGCACGGCGGCGAGCCAACCGGCCTCCATCAAACGGTCACACCAGAGGCTAAGTCGCGTCGGCATGGGTCTCAAAACTCTCTTCCAGGCGGCCGACGGGGGGTCTGGGGGCATCGGCCGTACAACATCCATGACTAAAACGTGTACCGCCGCCCCTACGATACGGGCGACCGCCGCTACAACGCCAGACCTGACGGGTCTCGGAAGACCTGTCAGGTCTGATGGAACTGCCCGCCGTATCCCCTGCGCTAGGGATGGTCGGCGCGATTATAGGGCTGGCCGGGGCACACCGGGCGGAAGCCTTCCCAGTCGAAGTAGGGCCGGAAATGACCAAGCTGGCCGTCCTGCGATGACATGATGGGGAAGCCTTCGCTGGCCGCCGCCACGTCACCCGCCACGGGCATACTGGCCGTGGGCACGAACCGCTCGACCTTGATGGCGCCCAGACCCACGACGTTGCGCACGAACTTGCCGTAGGGATCGAAGACTTCATGCTCCCAGAACGTCGCGCTGATGACCGCGCTGCCCTTGAAGCCGGGCTGAATCCAGCCCCACTTCGACAGGTCGATGTACTCCACCTGCTTCTCGTTCAGCTTCTCGCACACGAAGTCGATGAGGCCA
>JAHCIE010000024.1 GCA_026129385.1 Anaerolineae bacterium | reverse complement strand
CATGACCTGTTCGGGCCGCCAGACAATTACAACGACTATGGCGACTTTGTGGCGGCCGTCGTATCGCGCTACAAGGGTCGCTTGAAATACCTCCAGATCTGGAACGAGCCGAACATCTACCCTGAGTGGGGCGCTCAGCCGCCCGACCCCGAGGCGTACACGCGGCTGCTGGAAGTCGCCTACCGACGCGCGAAGGCCATCGATCCCGACATCGCGATCATTAGCGCGCCTCTCGCGCCGACCCTCGACCGCAACGAGCGCGCCATGCGCGACCTGGATTACCTGCAACGCATGCTGGACGCGGGGGCGGCGAACTCCTTCGATATCCTGGGCATGATCGCCTACGGCCTGGGCAGCGGGCCGGACGACCATCGCGTGGTGTGGCATCGCACCAACTTCGCCCGCCCGCAGTTGCTGCGCGACTTGCTGGTACGAGCAGGGCACGGCGACAAGCCTGCCTGGATTCTGGAGATGGGGTGGGGCGCGGTCCCTGAAGGGATGCCCGCCCCCTTTGGCCGTGTCACCGAGGAGCAGCAGGCGCGCTACACGGTCGGCGCGTATCGCCGCATCGAGGAGGAGTACCCGTGGGTGGGCGCGGGCTGCCTGTGGTATCTGCGCCGCCCCAATGCTGAGTGGGAGCAACGACCGGAGGGTTACTTCCGCCTCGTTACGCCGGACTGGCGGCCTATGCCCGCCTACACGGCCCTGGCCGCCGAGGCGACCGCCCCGCCCGTCATCGCGAGCGGCTTCCGCCATATCTCTCACCCCGCCTTCCATCTCAGCGGCGCGTGGCAGAGCGAGGCCGACCCGGCCGCCGTGTTGGGGACATGGCAGCGCGGCAGTTCGGGCGCGACTCTCGACTTCACTTTTGAGGGTCGCGGCGCGACCCTGGCGACGCGGCGTGGCCCCACGGCCGGCGCGCTGGAAGTGAGCGTCGATGGTGGGCCGCCGACGCGGGTGGACCTGCGCGCCGCCACAGAGGCGGCCGCCGACATCGCCGTGGCCGAGGACCTGCCCCTGGCCCCCCATACCGTTACAATCCGCGTGGCAGGCGGGGATGCGGTCGTCGAGGGGGTCCGCGTGATACGTGAGCGCGAGGCATCGAGCGGCGATGAGGCAGGCCCGGCATGATGGACATGCCCCTGGCCGAGACCACCTTCGCCTTCGTCGATGTCGAGACAACGGGCCTGCATCCCCACGGCGGCGACCGGGTGTGTGAGATTGCGGTCATCCGCTGCGTGGGCGACCGCGAGGTGGCGCGCCTCGTCAGCCTCATCAACCCCGGCCGCCCCATCTCCCCGGCCGCCGCGCGGGTCAATGGTCTGGCCGATGCGCAGCTGTGCGGCCAGCCGAGTTTCGCCGACGTGGCCCCGCGCGTTCTGGCCTTGCTGCGCGATGCCGTGTTCGTGGCCCACAATGCCCCCTTTGACCTGCGATTCCTGGACACGGAGCTGGTACGCCTCGGTTACGACGCCATCGACAACCCAACGATCGATACCCTGGAACTCGCCCGCGCCTGCTACCGCCTCGCCAGCTACGGCCTGGGCAACCTGGCGGCGCAGTTGGGTATCGCCGTCAATGGCGCTCACCGCGCGCTGGCCGATGCCATGACGACGCGGCGGTTGCTGGCGCACCTCATCCGTGACCTGGGTGCGGAGCGCCTGGGCGACCTGACCCCCAGCCAGGGCACACTGCCGTCTCACGTCACGCTCCCCGCTCCGATGCGTCAGGCGCTCCGCGAGCGGCGGCGGCTCTATCTGCGCTACCTGTCCTCTGAAGGCCCTACCGAGCGCTGGGTCGAGCCGCTGGGCGTGACCACGCGCTCACAGCGGCTATATCTCGTCGCCTTCTGCCACCTTCGCCAGGAGCATCGCACGTTCCGCCTGGATCGCATCGTGGCGATGCATCTCGACGGCGAAGACGACGCGTGAGGCAGCGCTAGTGGCCTCACCCAGCGACGCCCCGGCTTCAGTCGCTCCCTCGCCCATCGCCGCGCGACGCGGCTTTCCCCATGTCACCGCCGTTCACGTCTTCATAGCCGGCGCGGTGGGTATCCTGCTCGCGGCCTTTGTGCTGCGGGTGTACCGCCTCGGCGACAATAACATCTGGTGGGATGAGGGATTGGCGATTTGGGCCGTCCGCAAGTCTTTCCTGGGCGTGACGGCGTGGACGGCCAGTGACGTGCATCCCCCGCTATATTTCTGGGCGCTGTGGCCGTGGGTGCGTCTGGTGGGCGAGAGCGAATTCGCAGCGCGCTTCCTGTCGCTGGCCATTGGGATGCTGACCGTCGCGGCGGTGGTGCCTCTTGGTCGCCTGCTCGGCGGCCCGTGGGTGGGGCTACTGGCGGGGCTGCTGCTGGCGACGTCGCGCTTCCACGTGTGGTGGTCGCAAGAGATGCGCATGTACGCCCTGGCGGGGCTGCTGAACGTGCTGGCTCTCATCGCCCTGCTGCGCTGGTGGCGTAGCGGCAGTCGCGCCGCGTGGCTCGGCTACGTGCTGGCGGCGGCGGCGTCACTGTGGACGATCTATTTGTCGGTGGTGATGCTCGCCGTGGCGAATGTGTGGGTGGCGGGGATGCTGGTGGCGGCATGGTGGCGGGGGCGACAGGCGTCAACCACCAACCACCGACCACTGACCACCCGGCTCTGGATGTGGCTAGGGGCGCAGCTGGCAGCGCTGGTCTTGTTCGCGCCGTGGCTGATGTACGCCCTGGGGCGCATGAGCAGCTGGTCGGTGGCGGAGACCATCGACTATGGCTTCGTGGCCCGCCTGCAAGCCACGCTGCTGACCCTCGGCATCCACGGATATTGAGTGGGTGACGCCCCTGATGGTGGCGTTGGTCCTGGTGTTTGCAGCGGGCTGCTGCTGAAGCGCGCCGGGTAGCGGCCCCGGGCGCGGCGCTGCTTGCTGCTGGTCGTGGCGGTTCCGGAGCGCGGTCATTCGTCCGCCCTGCCACGCGGCCTGTTCTACAACCCTCGCGTCGAGGCGTTACCCTACCCTCTTTGCGCCGCCGGGCATAATCCTGTTCGCTTGGTCGCTGGCCGGGCTGTGGCGCTGGCGGCGTCGCTGGGCGTGGCGGCGTGGGCGTCTTCGTCGCCGCTGCGTGGGCGCGTGGACGCGCCCGCCTACTACAAAGACCGCTATCTGCGCGACGACTTGCAGAGATGGCCCAGGGCGCTGCGCGCCTGGCACCAAATTCGACGACGCCGTTATCCTCGTGTCAGGCAACCGTTACCCCGTATTTCTGTACTACTACGAGCGCGCGGCTCTGGACGAGCCGCGCCCCGCCGTCGCCGAGGTTCCGCGCAACGCGCTGGAACTGACGCCCGATAATGTGGATCGCGAGCTACGGCGCGTGGTGCGCGACCACGACCGGGTGTGGCTGGCGTGGGTGAATGGCCCGCTACAGGACCCGCAGGAGCTGGCCTTTCGGCCTGGCTTAGTCATGAGTTCAAGCCCGCCCTGAAAGCTACGGCTTCGCCCATAACGCCCTGACGCTGTTCACCAGGGACGGCGCGCCGCCGCCGGTCAGCCAGCCGCCCGCCACGCCCGCCCGACAGCCGTTCATGGGCGGGACCATCGCGGGCTACGATCTGCCCGTGCGCGAGGTTCGCCCCGGCGACACGTTGCGCCTGGGCGTGTATTGGGATGGGCCAGCGGCGTCGGCCCGCGTTGGCCTGGGGACGGTGGCCGACCCCAACGACGAGGGTACTGTCGTCGCGCGGCCGGTGGCGCTGGCCGGGGGCCAGACACGCACTCAGGTGGAGTTGCCCATCCCGCGCTTCATGCAGCCGGGCGACTACGACATCACCCTGACGGGGTCGGACGGCAGCGCGGCCAGTCTGGGGCGGCTGCATGTGGCGCGGACGGAAGCGCCCGCCACGCCGGATGTACCGCTAGACGCGCGCTTCGCTGAGGACATCCGACTACTGGGCATGAGCCTGGTGGATGACCAGGGGCGGCCAGCGCGTCGGCTTCAAGCGGGGCAGATCCTGAACGTCGATCTATTCTGGGCCGCCGACGAGCCGCCCACCGCCGATTATACGGTGTTCGTGCATCTGCTGGCGGACGCCTTCAACCCGGCCAGCGGCGGCCCAGTGTGGGCCGGTCACGATGGGCCGCCGGCCGAGGGGCAGTCGGCGACGTCGTGGTGGGACCAGAAGACGCGCCTGCGCGACCGGCATACGCTGACTCTGCCCGATGACCTGCCGCCCGGCCCCTACCAGCTGGAGATTGGGTTGTACGGCGCGGATGGTGCGCGCCGGCCGGTGAGCGGCGCGCCGGTGGACGCGACCAACCGCCGCGTGCTGGTGACGCTGGGGCCGTGAATCGGGGGGTAGGGGGACCTTGCCCCTTCGGGGAAGAGCATCTATAATTGGCTCGTCCACGAGATTCGCACAAAGGAGGCACCCCTCGCGTGGCGCCCATGTTTGACACGCCCGAATATTGGCAATCCTTCTCCATTTCCGGCCGCGACCTCGACCGCGTAGAAGAAGTCTTCCTTGATACCGGTGTCCCCAAGACGCTCTCCGAACTCGCCGAGATTATTGTCCAGGGTCGTCTGCAGGATGACGCCGATCGGCAGGCCCGCGAGGCGAACGAGAACGTCCGCCAGTATCAGCCCAAGTTCCGCTACGAGATGGGCCAGCGCCTGCGCTTTAGCGCCCTCGACAATGCCGTGGGGACGGTGATTGGGGTGCGTGACGGGGACAATCCCCACGTCGGCCGCATCACGGTCATTCGCGTCCAGATGGACCGGGGCGGGGAGCGCGAGTTTGTCGCCGACTACAGCGCGGAGCATCCCCTCAACGTGGAAGTCAAGGCGGAGGCGACACCGACGTCCCAGGCGGCCGTCGCGCCCATCGGCGATATTCTGGAGCAGCGGCTCGGCGAGACGGCTGAGTATACTGCGTTCGGTGATCTGTGGTTCCGCAAGGACCTGATGCCCGACGTACACATTGGCCACCTGAATATCGCCGAGGCGCTCATCGACGTGGCGGGGGAGGCGCAGCCGACCGCCACCCTGGTCAAGGAGGTCGAGATCGCCCAGGGCGAACCGGCGGCGCGCGCCTTTGCCCTCAACTACGCCCTGGCCCACGACCCCGACCAGCGTTTCACCAATACCGGAACCGACGCCAAGCCGCGCTGGGCGCTGCGACAGGGGGTGACTGTATGAGCGCGGTTCGGCTGGCGCGTCCGATGGTGGACACGCCGTTTCAGATCAACATGGCCTGGTGGGAGCGCAACCGCCGCGACTTCATGACCTTCCTGCGCGAGTCGAGCTGCCCTGATTGCCTCAGCCGTTTCCCCCTCGATGCGCCGCTGAGCGAGGCGGACTACATCGACGCTGAGACGGGCGAGGTGCGCCGCCTCAACGACCTGTGGGCGTGCATTGTCGAGGAGTGTGCCCACGCGCCGGGCTACATCTCGCCGGATCTGCCCGTCGCCACGGCTATCTTTCGCGCCCTGGTGAGTCGCGGCAACGCGCCCCTCAGCCCGGTCCAGATTCATCAGATCATCCAGCGTAGCAATCCCCAGACCATTCTGCGCGTGCTGACGGGGCCGACGGCCATCCTCGGCATCCTGCCAGCGGTGTAAGGCCGTCGCGACGCGCTCTGTCGCGTCCCTACCAATGGCAAACGGGGCGGGTCCGGCGGTTGTACCGCTGAACCCGCCCCGTCTCGCTTGATGACTGGCTACGCCTCGATGTCGTCGGGGTCGTCCACCTCGGCGGCGAGGGCGTAGAACAGTAGCATCACGCTGCCATAGCGGCGCTCGTCGATGAGCGTCAGGGTGCGTAAGTTCGGCTCGACGTACTCCTTGGGGAAGATCTGCACGACCACCTGGCCGCCCGACGCCAGCCAGGCGGGGCGGTCATCGACGGCCTGTAGAGTCTTCAGCCAGAGGCCCTGGTACTGGGGCGGGGCGATGTAGATCAGGTCGAAGGGTTCGCGCGGCGTCTGCTCCAGATAGCGAAACACGTCGGCCCGTTCCACCTGCGCGCCTGCCTCCAGCCGGGTCGCCTTGAGGTTCTGGCGCAGGATGTCAACTGCCTGGCCTGCCTTCTCGACGAAGGTGACATGGCGCGCGCCCCGGCTCAGCGCCTCGATGCCCACGCCGCCGGTGCCGGCGAACAGGTCCAGCACACGGGCGTAGATGACATCCGCGCCGAGGATGCTGAAGAGCGCCTCCTTGGCGCGGTCGGTGATGGGGCGTGTTCCCTCGCCCGGCACCGGCAGCAAGCGGCGGCCTTTGGCGCGCCCGGCGATCACTCGCATGTGTGGCGTATCCTTGTACAAGCAGGCTCCCCCTCCCCAGGGTGGGGAGGGGGAGCGCGTTGCTGAGTGAAACTCTTGGCGAGAGATGCTTACGGGGTCGCCAGACCGACACCATTGTAGGTGTACATGTTG
Organism: Anaerolineae bacterium; assembly: GCA_026129385.1. Classification (GTDB taxonomy): domain Bacteria; phylum Chloroflexota; class Anaerolineae; order Epilineales; family JAHCIE01; genus JAHCIE01. The sequence goes on along the minus strand of JAHCIE010000024.1, from coordinate 13,222 downwards.
TCGTCGGTCGTGCCCGTGCCAACCTCGTTGACGGTGCAGGCGATGCCAGGGCCGCTGGAGGTGACGAAGGCGGAGCCGTTGAAGATGTTGCGAGCGCCATCGACCCACCACGGGCTGCCGGTCTTGTAGATGTCCGCCAGCGCGCCGTTGGCCTGGCCCTCGTAGACGATGTAGCTACCGCCCGGCGCGATGCTGTGGGTGGCCTGGCCGCTCTGGTTGGGGCGGGCGCTGAGGCTGTCCGAGGTGTACTGTACGGTGATGTTCGCCGCCTGCGTCGTCGAGCTGTTGGCGCAGGTCAGCGAGGTGAAGAAGCCGTAGAAGCCAGCCTGGATGAGGGGGACGGCCACGCGGGTCGTCAGCTTGTTAGTCGGGGTGGCGCTGTAGGCGCCGGAAGGCAGCTGGCCGTTGGTCGCGGTGTACTGGGTCTGGTTGACCTTGGCGACGACCGGGCCATTGGCGGTGATGCGTGCGCTACCACCGAAGCGGTTGAACTGGGTCGCCAGGTCGCTGGAGCCAGCGCTGCCTTCGTAGCGCGTGCTGGACTCACCAGGGCCGAGGGGGAAGGTCACCTGCTTGGTCTGGCCCGCCGCGTTGCCATTGCTGGTGTCGGTGCTACCAGGGCCAGCGGTGTAGGTGATGGTCACGTTAACTGAGTTGGTGGTGCTGGTATTCTGAACAGCCAGCGAAGTCAGGGTGTTGTACCACTGCCAGAAGATGGCGGGGGCCAGCAGCTCGGTGCCCGCGTCATCGGCGTCGCCGAAACCGTTGTAGGTGTACTTGACGCGCTTGGTCGGGTCGGTCTGGTTGACGACCGCCGCCAGAGGCTGGTCACCGGTGATGACGGCCGAGCCCAGGTACTTGCCCTGGAATTGACCGCTCTCGGCCGCCAGGTCCGCGTTGATCTGGCCCTGGTCGAGGGTGATGGCTGCGAAGGACGGGATGGTGTAGGTCTTGGCTGCAATGGACGGCTTGCCGGTGGGCTGACCGCCGAGCGTCCCCGAGTAGTACTGAACGCTGATGTTGGCGGTGGTGTTGCCCGTGTTCTGGACGCGAACGAGGCTATCGATGCCGAACCAGTTGGACATCAGCTCAGGCAGGATGACCTTGCGCGAGCCGGCGCTGACACCGGAATACTCGGAGAAGGGCGACTTGTAGATCGCGCCGGCGGTGCCGGGGTCCGACATGACCTGGCCGACCACGGCCGCGATGGGCTGGTCGGAGCTAAGCACGGCGGAGTAGACACCATCGGGCAGGGGCGCGGCGCCGCAGTTCTCGGTCTTCTGCTGGACGTTGGCCGAGCCGCCCGGCGGGATGGGATCCAGATTCTTGGTGCAGACCGGCGTCACACCGCTGGGGCCATAGTAGTCCACGCGCACGTTGGCGCTCTGTGTCGAGGACAGATTCATGACCTGATAGCCTGTATACTCGCGAAGATTGCCCTGCGCGTAGGCCGCCACACTGACGACCCCGACGAGCAGGAGGGCCGCCACCAGCCCAATCAACAACTTACGCATGTGTCATGCCTCCTGAGGTTCCGAAATGCTTGTACGTCTGGAGCTATCGTACCCGAACTCGCGGCGTGTGTCATCACCCAATGAGGTGAATTCACGCGCTTTGGCGCCCCTTGCGGCACATTAACCCTTTTGGGTGATAGGGTCCGATAGCCCCGTTGCGTCCCGTTCTGTCTATCAGGACGCTCAACAAGGCGCTTTGGATGCGCGGCGCGCCCCGTCTGGGGTAAGGTGGCTGACGTGCTGGCGAAGCGGCGGCTGCGCCAGCGCGCAGGGGGGCTCTGGCCCTACGGAACACGCCCCGACAAGGCTCATGCCGTGGCGCATACCCACAGGCTGGTGTGACGGCGGGCACGGTTGAGAGCGACATCGGCGGGCGCGCCGGCAGCGCGAAAGGCAGCGCGGGTCAGACGCGGCGCGAGGGCCAGTCGCTCATCGTCCTCGTGGGCGTCGAGCCAGGCCAGGACGCCGAGCTGCGCGCCCAGGTAGCGATAGGTATCGACGCCTACGCCCAGGCCCAACGTGCCCCGCACATGAACCATCAGGCCGACGCGCGCCAGCAGCCGCTCCAGGCTGGCGAAGGTGAAGTACCACAGGTGGTATGGCGGGATGAGCCACCACACCCGCGAGAATATCGCCCGTCGATAGCCTTCGAGATCGTTGGGGACCTGCACGTAGAGCAGGCCTCCCGGCCGCAGCACGCGGTGCGCCTCGGACACCAAGGCCAGCGGGTCGAGGACATGCTCCAGGACTTCACGGATGTGAACAATGTCGAAGCAGCCGTCGGGAAAGCCCGCCTCGGCCAGTTCGGTCGGCACTATCACCAGGCCTTTACTCGCGGCGGATCGAGCGGCGGTAGGGGACGGCTCCACACCGACGGCTGTCCAGCCGATCTCCTGTGCCGCCGCGAGCACGCCGCCGCTTCCCGCGCCCACGTCGAGGAAGCGGCGCGGGGTTGGGCAGGTGGGGTGGAGACTGGCGTACCAGGCAGCCAGGTCTGCCACGTGGGTGCGCTCGTAGCCGCGCATGCTGGCGGCGCGGATGGCGGCGAGTCGCGGGGGGCCGCCTACTCGTCGATAGGCGATTAGGGAATCGCTGGGCAGGCCCCGATAGGCCTGCGTGTTGAAGTACTCGTCGCCATACAGAGTGGCGAGTTCCTCAGCACCAGGACAAGGGTCTACCCGCCCCAGACCGCACGCCATGCAGGCCACAATCTGGTAGCCTGAGAGGCCGGAGGGCTTGATACCGAGGCGGGCGGTCTCCTCATCGACGGGCTTCCAGTACAACGGCCGAGGAGTGGACTCCCCGCATGCTGGGCAGGGCAGCGCCATCATGGCTGGGTCGCCGGGGAGACGCTCTCACCCGCCACCGTAGGGTCCGGCTCTAGCAGGGCGACGTTCCCGAAGTGGCCGGCGAGGAGCGCCCACAGGGCGTCGCATGCGGTCCATACCACCCGGTACAGGATGGTCACCACGATAGCGACGGGCAGGGGCACGAAGGCCGCCAGGAGCAGGCTCATGGCGAACTCCTTCGCCAGGGGGATGAAGGGCAGGAGAAAGCTGATGAAGCCGACCAGAATGGAGATGGTGCTGATGAGGAGTAGCGGCGCGAGATCGGTCAGCGGCGCGGGGTAGACGAAGCGCACCACGCCGTAGAAGCCCAGGCCTGCCGCCAGCCAGACGATGAGGGTCAACCCTACCCACACCACCAAATCGAGGTAGCCGACGTTGAAGCGTAAGGGGTCAAGCTGCCGCCAGGCGCGGACCCGGTTGATGAGCCGTTCCAGCACGCCCGGCCACAAGACGACAAGGCCGGCGACGATGCCGAGGGGCGGCAGCCACGGCGGAATCGACGCCAGGAGCGGCGACAGGCGGTTCTCGCCGCTATCGGCCAGGGGCAGCAGGCCGAGGAAGAAGACTATCCCCGAGACAAAGATGATAGCGGCCTCCAGGACCAGGGCGGCCAGCGTGACGCTGCGGCCCACGCCGGTGCGCTCGTAGAGCCAGACACGCCCGGCGGCGTACCAGACCGAGCCGGGGATACGGCGGGCCAGTAGCGTCGTGTAGTAGATGGAAAAGTCCGCGCGCAGGCCAGGCGCGGCTATGCCCGCCAGACGGCGCACGGTGAGATGCCAGACCAGGAAGGACCAGCCCATCGTCACGGCATGCATCAGGCCGGCGAAGACGAGCCATAGGGGCGCGATGTGCCACTCGAAGCTGAGCAACTGTTCGCGCTCGCGCCATAGGGTGGGCGCCAGGAGCAGCATGACCAGGGCGGCCAGGCCGAGGGATAGCCAGCGCAGCCGTCTCACGCCGCGCTCCCCGCTACCCGTTCCAGAACGACGAGGGCCTTGGTGGCGATGACCTCGCGGCCCGTGGTCGTCGCGGCCAGGCGATGGAGCAGGTCGTCGGCGGCGCGCGGGGCGGCCCCTAGCGGGCCGAGGCGGGCGGCGGTGCGCGGCAGGAAGTTGTAACCGACGGGGTAAAGCTGGCGGCTTACGACGCGCAGGGGCAGCGCGGCGATGATGGCATCGAACTCGGCCAGGGTGAGCTTGTTGACGTGGGGCAGGCGGGTCTCGCCGCGCAGGTCGAGGCGCAGGAAGGCGGGGTAGCGCTCGTTGAGCCGCTTGCGGGCTTCGATGCGGTTGACGGCGGCGATGAGGGTCTGGTCCGAGAACAGGAGGTGCGGCCAGGGGAAGCGTATCCACCGCTCCAGGTGCGGCCCCCACGCGCTCCAGTAGGGGGGGAAGCGCAGGTAGGCGCGGCCGCCGACGCACAACACCCGCGCTACCTCGGCCAGGGCGGGCGCAACGGGCTGGATGTGCTCGAAGGCGTGAATCGATACCACTGTGTCGATGCTGGCGTCGGGCAGCGGCGCGCAGGTCGCGTCGCCGGCGACGAAGGCGACGCGGGCGGCGGCCGGATCGGCGGCGGCGAGGGCGCGCAGGCGGGCTATCGAGCGGGTGACGTTGTGCTGGTCGATCTCCAGGCCGACGACGCGGGCCGCGCCCAGCCGCGCATAGAGGAGTGACTTGGCCCCGGAGCCGCTGCCGATGTCCAGGACACGCTGGCCGCGCAGGTCGAGGGGCGGCTGCCATTCGGGCGTCATGGCCTCGCCGTCGGCGTATTCCCAGTCAAAGTGGCGCGCCTCGTCGGCCATCGCGTCGAGCAGGACGACGTGCTGGGGGAAGTCGGGGACGCAGGCGTTGATGGTGCGGACGGCCAGCTCAGCGGCGGTCACGCGACGCCTCCACGGCCAGTTGACGTCCGGCCCAGGCAACGGTGCGCGCCATGCCCTCGGTGAAGCCGACGCGGGGCGTCCAGCCGATGGCGGCGCAGGCGATGCGTGTCGGCCTCCATGTGCCCTTGGTCGCCAGGGCGGCGCGGCCCCAGGCCAGCGGGTAGTCGGCGCGATCGCGCCCGGACGGCGGCCAGCACGGCGTCCACCAGATCGTTGACGGTGCGCCTGCCGTCCGCCCAGGTTGAACACCTGGGTTGAAGGTGGCGGGGGCATCGATGGCGGCCAGCCAGGCGTCGGCCACGTCGTCGATGTGGGCGAAGTCGCGTGACTGCTCGCCCGTGCCGGATGGTGATGGGCGCGCCCGCCAGCGCCAGGCCGATGAAGTAGCCCGCCACGCCCTGGTAGGGTTGTCGAGGCGCTGCCGCTCGCCGTAGACGTTGAACATGCGGAAGGCGGTGGCGCGGAAGGGCGCGGCCAGGTCGGGGCGCGCGGCCGTCGCCATGACGAACCGCTCGGCGGCGTACTTGGAGATGCCGTAGTAGGACAGGGGGCGGGGGGCTTCGTCCTCGCTGACGGGCAGGCGCGCGGGGTGGCCGCAGACGGTCATGGACGAGGCGAAATAGCAGGCGCGGGACACGCTGCTCCACGCATGCCTGGACCACGTTCATCGTGCCCAGGGCGTTGGTCGCAAAGTCCGCATGAGGGTCGGCGAAGGAGCGAATCGTGGACGCCTGCCCCGCGATGTGGAAGACGACGTCATAGTGGCGACTGAAGGCGACGCGCACGTCGTCGACTGAGGCCGTGTCGCCACGCTGGTAGGTCGCGCCGAGGGGGCGTTGGCGCGCAGGCCGGTCGATTCGTTGTCGAGGATGTGGACCTGGTAGCCGGCGACGAGGAGTCGCTCGGCGATGTGGCTGCCGATAAAGCCCGCGCCCCCGGTAACCAGGGCGGCGCGGGCCGCAGGGGTTGCTGTCACAGATGCTCCGAAGTGGCGTGTCTACTTTCGTTCGAGCCAGCCGCGCGTGACGGCGCGGGCCTTGACCCATGCGATGCGCGCGTCGAGGGGCAGCAGGTCGAAGCGCCCGTCGGCCGCGTCGCGCAGCGGCTGGGTGGTCACGCCGCGCACCGCGCCGCCGTACAGTCGCCAGGGCGGTCGCCGTGGGCGCGGCGCACCACAGTCGCCCATCAATACCACCGCTCCATGGTCTTCACCAAACTCTCGACGCTGTCGGCGCGCTGGTGATAGACCACGGCAGCCGGGGTGTACACCAGGCGGTGGCCCGCCGCACGCAGGCGCAGCCCCACCTCCACATCCTCGGCGCTGGTGCGCAGCGCCGTGCCAGCCGCCGATCTGGCAGCAGGGCGGCGCGGCGATAGGCGGCGCACAGGCCAAACAGAAAGGGCGCGGACGCCGGGGCGCGGGCCGAACCATTGGCGGGCGTGGCGGGCGCCACTCGTCGGCCAGGGTCTCGCGATGGGCCTCGACGCCGCCGCCGCCGACGCCTGCGATGTCGGGCGCGCTGAACCCCGCCAGAAGCGTCTCGACCAGGCGCGGGTCGGCCGTGGCGTCGACGTCGATGAAGACCAGGATGTCGCCCGCTGCTGCCGCCAGGGCGGTGTTGCGGCCCACGGCCAGGCCCCGGTTCACGGCATGGCGCACGACGCGCGCGCCCGCCGACGCCGCGATGTCGGCCGAGGCGTCGCTGGAGCCGTCGTCGATGACGAGTACCTCGTCGGGCAGGCGTGTCTGGTTCAGCAGTGAGCGCACGGTGGCGTGAATCCACCGCGCGCCATTGTAGCAGGGGATGGCCGCCGTGACGCGCACGGCGTTGGCGGCGAGGCTCACGGCGTTGGCGGTTGACCGTTGGCTTGCAGCAGCGGCAGGAAGAGACGGGCGGGCATGGTGTCCACGGGGATCTCGACGGTCATCTCGCGGGGCGCTGCCAGGGGCATGGCGCTGCGCACGGTAAGGCGTAGCTTGTAGAACGCCCCTAGCGGCCGCTGGTTCGCGCCGTCGCCGATCGTGACACACACGTCCGCGTAGGAGGGCAGATCGCCCTGCATGTCCGGGTTCACCCGCGAGCCGCGACTGGAATAGGGGCCGCTCACTGATACCCAGTCTTCGTCGCCGGGCGCAACGCGCACCGTCCAGGTGACCGCGCCGGTGCGCGTGTTCAGGAGGCGGGTACATTGGCGGCCGGCTTGCAAGGTCGTCACCCCCGACGTGGCGAATGCGCCGCGCATGTCGTGGGGTGTCTCCCACAGCGCCTTCTCGACGTTGAGGCGGCCCGCGCCCACCCAGTTGTTGCGGGGTGTGATGTCCGTCAGGTCGTCGTAGGGATGATTGGCGGTATCGACCTTATCGGCGGTGGTCTTGAGAATGGCCTGTACTTGCAGCGCGGTCAGGTTGGGGTTCACCGACCATACCAGCGCCGCCGCGCCCGCCACCTGGGCCGCTGCTATGGCTGTATCGCCGTCGGCATAGTCGGGGTCGAGGCAACCCGGACACCATGTGCTGTTGCGGATATTGCTGCTGTACAGCGTCGTGCGACCCGGCGCTGACAGGTCCACGTAGTCCCGGGCGTAGGCGGCCTCCCAATGCCGATCGTTCTCGTCGGTGGCCGACACGGCCAGCGGCAGACCGCCCGGCACACCGGCCGGCAGCAGGCGGGCATTGGGACCCGCCCCGGAGTTGATGTCACCCACCGGTGCGACGACCAGGATGTTGGCGGCGGCGGCCGCGCTGACCTCAGTGCGGAAGGCGCGCTCGGTTTCGGCCTCGAGGCCATTGGCATCGATGGGCAGGCTGACGAGGATGATGCGCGCGCCGTGGGTTCGCGCGTAGGCCATGGCTTCGATCACCGCGCCGACCGGCGCTTGCCACTGGTCGCCGTCGGGCGTGGGAACCAGCGCCGTGACTTTGAGGGGCATGATTTTTGCGCCCCAGTTGACACCGACCATATCGCACCGTTCGCCGCACAGGGGCGCATTGTTGCGAGCATTGGCGGCGATCAGCCCCGTGAGGAATGTCCCATAGCCGAAGTCGTCGTTGGCGTCAGACTTGCGGTACACGAAGTCGTAGCCCGGTGCGAGCCGTCCTGCGAATTCGGGATGCGAGGTATCCACGCCCGTGCTAATGACGGCAATGACCGTGTTGTTGCCGGTGGTGATGTTCCACGCGCCGGTGGCCTTGATATCGGCGGTGGCAGTTCCCTGGTAGGCGCGGGTATGGTCCCACTGCCACAACTCGCGCGGGTAGAAGCTATCCTCGGTGGGTGCGGTGACGATCTGAAACCGAAGCGGGATGGGCACACGGATATTGGGGTCACTGCTCGCCACGCGCGTCTCATAGCAGCCCACCGGCAGGTTGAGTGTGCTCAAGGGCCAGGCCACGCTGGCAGTGGTCTTGACCGTCACCAGGGGCGAGGTAATCGCCCCAAATACTTCGTCATCGTGCATGTTGAAGCCGAGGCTGAACAACTGGGCGCGTAGCTGCTGCTCCGGCAGATTCTCGTAGCTAAGGTTGATGTACACGGTGCTGTTGGCGTTGAAGCGCGGCCCGTAGCACCGCCCCATCTGCTCGACGGCCCCGACGGGCACGGGGCCGAGGCGCGTATCGCTCACCCAAAAGCGACTCAGGCTGGGCGGCGGGGGCGCAGTCGGGGTCGTCGTCGCGGTGGCGGTGGCTGTCGCTGTGGTTGTCGCGCCGGGCGTGCTGCTGGCAGCCAGGGTACCGGTGGCCGTGGCGGTGGGCGTGGCTGTCGCTGTGGTTGTCGCGCCGGGCGTGCTGCTGGCAGCCAGGGTACCGCGGCCGTGGCGGTGGGCGTGGCTGTCGCTGTGGTTGTCGCGCTGGCGTGCTGCTGGCGCTCGGGGTGGCGGTGGCCGTGGCCACGTCATTGATCGATAGGGGCGTAAGGGTGTCACCGACGCCAGTGCGGGCCGGGGGTAGGGCAGCCAAGCCAGCTGGCCGCTTGAGGCTGACCACCTGCTCACGAATAGCATATGCCACCGACGGCTGGGCGCGAAGATCGGCCAGGGCGGTCGACGCCGCGGCCACCGGCAGGCGGTAGATACCCGCTATCTCGCTCAGGGGCGGGTAGGCCGCCAGGAGGCGCGCCATATCGGCTGCCGGCGCATCAGGTTGGAAGCGAACGAGGATCTGATCCGGGCTATGGTGATGGGGTAGGCTCAGCTGGTGGACCAGGGTCAGCGGCGACGGTCAGAGGCGTAAGCAGCGCCAGAGCAAACCACGAGGCTACGCAGCAAAGCACCACCAGGGGGCGACATTTAGAACTTCTCCATAATTCTTGCCTGACAGCGAATCGGGACCAGGCAAAAACGCGGCGACCAGTTTAGCATAACTTTCGTGAAAGAACAAGCCTCCGCGGTGAAGACCGGGCGATTCTGGTTACGAAGTGGCGACTCATCAGGAATGACGCTCAGCCGCGCTTCCGGTTACGAGGCGCGGGAAAACTCGCGCAGTCTCATTTCGCGGGCTGCTGAGGTCCCCACGACGAACTTAGCCCTCGGTGGGATTGTCCAGCATCAGGCCGTGGCCGCGCAGCGTCACGATATACTCGCGGGTATCCAGCTCGCGTAGGCGGTCGCGCAGGCGGCGCACGAGGGCATCGACGGCCTGTTCCGATACGCCGACGGCGGCATCGGACCATACCGCGCGAATGACGTCATCGCGGGCGCAGACGCTGTTGACATGCAGGTAGAGGAACGACAGGAGCTGGTATTGGGGGGCCGACAGGGGTGGATTCAGCTCGATACCATTCACCGACACGCGCTTGGTCGCCTCGTCGATGTGGACGCCCGCATGGCGGCTGGGTGACGGTGGCAGCGGGGCCGTAGACTCGGCATCGACAAACAGCAGCTTGAAACGCATGGCGACGCTGATCTCGTCGCCGTCGGTCAGGGTGTAGGGTTCCTGGAGCGCGCGGCCATTGACGAAGGTCTTGTTCTTGCTGCCCTCATCCAGCAGGACGAATTGCCCGCCGCGTCGTTCGATACGAGCGTGGCGGCGCGATACCTCGCGAGCCTCCAGGGTTATGTCGCTTTCGGGGGTTCGCCCAATGGTGACGACCGCCTTATCCAGCGGCCACTCGTGATTCTCGCCCTCGCTGGTGCGAAGGATGAGCATGGGCGCTTCTTTCACAGCCATGACGTATCCCTTGTTGGGCGCTTGACACCCACATGCGGCGTGCCTATCCTTGTGCCACCTGGACCGAGGAGGGTGGCGTGAGTACGGAAACAGCGGTGGGCGCTCTGTTGCGGGCGCGCTATCGCGTGCTGGAACTGGTGGGCGAGGGCGGCAGCGGCGCCGTCTACAAGGCGGAGGATCTGCGCCTCGGCGGCCGGCTGTCGGCGATCAAGGAGATTCGCCCCGACCCCTATGCCACGACGGCGCAACTGGAGCAGTCCCACACCCAGTTTCGTCGCGAGGCCATGACCCTGGCTCAGCTCGACCACCCTAATCTGCCGAAAGTCTACGATTTCTTTGTCGACGGCGGCCGGAGCTATCTGGTCATGGACTTCGTCGCCGGTTCGGATCTGCGCCAGATTGTAGATCAGGCGCGCGCGCGAGGCCAGTTCTTGCCTGAAGACGAGGTCGGCAATTGGCTGGGGCAGCTGCTCGATGCGCTAGAGTACCTTCACTCGCAGACACCGCCCGTCATCCACCGCGATATCAAGCCTGCCAACATCAAGCTCACCAGCCAGGGGCGCATCAAGCTCGTGGATTTCGGTCTGGTGAAGCCCCTCGACCCCGACGACCCTCGCACCATCACGGTGGTTCGCGGTGTCGGCTCACTGCCCTACACGCCGCTGGAGCAGTACGGCGGCGGTAGTGACCACACTGACCCGCGCTCCGATATCTATGCCGTCGGTGCGACCCTCTATCATCTGCTCACGGGGAAGGTCCCCCCAACGGCGCAACAACGCTTCCTGGAGCCGGGGTTGCTGCCGCCGCCGCGCTCCCTCAACCCCGACATCCCCCCGCTCCTGGAGCAGGCTATTCTGGCGGCGCTGGCGATGCACCCTGATAAGCGACCCGCCGACGTAGCCGCCTTTCGGGCGTTGCTCCACGCGCCCCAGGTGACGCCCACGGCGGCCCGTGAAGCGGTGTGGCAGCAAGCCCTGCGCGATAACGTCGCGCTCCTGGCGCTCATCATCATTTTGTTGGCGCTGGCGGTGCTGGCGACCAGCCGCGCCCTCCCCATGCCCTGAGGCCAGACTGTCTAGCGCCCACGTAGCGAGAACCATACGACCGGCAGTGCGGCGAAGAGCGCGCTGACCAGCGGGCCAGCCCAGCTGGGCGGGGCCGTGTTGTTGAGACCGGCGACGGCGGCGTAGAGAAGATAGCCCACCAATCCCCACACGAGGGCCACCAGGGCCAGGCGCAGCGTGCGCGAAGGCGCAGCGCGAGAGTCGCGGCGGCTCACCGCACCCGCGCTACCGACTACAACCATCGCGGCCAGCGATGCGAACAGGCCCAGCCAGCGTGTGTCAGACGGCTCGGCCGATGGCGGCGGCTCGGTCGAGGGCGTCCGCGTTGGCGAAGGCGTCAGCGTCGCGGTTACGGTGGGCAGCGGCGTGACGGTTGCGGTCGGCGGTGGCGTCGCCGTCACGGGGCCTTCGCCCTGGACGGCCAGGGTGAGGGGAGCGGCGCTCGACGCCTGTCCCGCGCTGGCCGTGATCTCGAGCTGGCCGGGCCGCTCCAGGAACAAGGGACTCTCGGCAATGCCAGCCCTGGTCAGTAGGGTCTGGGGTTGCAGGTAGCGGGCCTCGGCGCGATAGAAGAAGGTCAGGTTGACCGGCGTGCGGTCGGGCACGGGGCGGCCATTGCGGTCGAGTATCGGCCCCGCGTGCACGGTGACCGTCTGTCCCACCTGAACCTTGTCGCCGCTTGCATTGTCGGTGAGGGAGAGGGGAACAGGGCGCTGTGGGTCGGGCTCCAGGACCGATGTCAGGTCATATGCCGTACCGGGGATGCTGACCGGCGATGCGCCCGCTGGCTGGAACTCCTGGAAGATCGCGCGCACCGATGCCTCGATAAAGGGCGCGGTCTTGCCGTAGGCCGCGTAGTAGGCGGTCAGCTTGCTGATCTCGGTGGCGTCGAGGTAGTAGGGTGCGCCGTAGGCGACGGCTACCACGCGCTTGTCGCGGAACAGGTCGCGACGGTCGCGCAGGAAGAGGCGCAAGGCGTCCGCGTCCCCATACTGCGTGGTATCGCCGTCGAGGGTGGCAAAGATGATCCAGGTCGCATCGCGCAGGAGCGCATCGACCTTCTGGCGCGTCTCTTCGGGCTGGGTGGGCGACTGGGTGAGGTAGCTCTTCAGGTCGCCATAGCTTAGGCTGGCAACCCGATCGGGGGCAATGATGCCCGACGCGCTTGGCCCGTACAGGCGAACAATGGCGTCCTGAAGAGCTTCCTTGGGGATGAGTGGTGTCGGCGGGCAGGTTGCACATTCGGCGCCGGTGCGGCTGTCGGTGACGATGACGATGCGGTCGCTCTCGTTGGCGCGCGGTAGCCGTCCCGACAGTTCGTCGCGGCTGGGTGAAACCAGGGTGATGGCCTCGCGGGCAATACCGGTGATGATGGCCTCGTCGCGTCCGACGCGGTCAGCGGCGGCGCGGCTATCGACGAGGATCGAGTCGGCGCTGAAGGTGGGGTACATGCGCCGCTTGAGCAGCAGGATACGCCGCACTGAGCGGTCGACGCGCTCCTGGAACGTCTTATCGGTCTTGTATTGCTCGCGGAAGAATTCGATGGTCGCCTTGGTGTTGGCGAGCTGATCGGGCCAGTTGTCGGTCAGAGCGAAGCGGCCCAGGTAGAGCAGATCGTTACCGGCCAGGAACGCATCGCGGGCGATGGTCTTGGGGTTGAAGGTCTGGAGGGAGGGATCATACGACTTGCGCACGGCGGGCGCGCCGAGGGCATCGGAGACGAGCAGGCCCCGCTCGCGCCAGGTGGCCAGGTCTGGCAGGGCCAGTAGCCCCTGCAACCCCTGGGCATCGAGGGCGATGGGGCGCGACGCGCCGCCCTGTAGGGCGCGGAACCGAACCAGGGCCGTCATCAGTCCGTCGGTGGTATCGGCGGCTACGTTGGCCGGGCCGGCGGCCACTGTCAGGAAGGGGGCGAGGTCGAGGCGGCGCAGGTCCGCCTGGGCGCGCTCCACCGTCGCCACTTCGTCCTCGGGGCTGCGGTCAGATACGCCGATGCCGGGAAAGTGGCGGGCGATGGTGACGACGCGCGCGACGCTGCCCTGGTGCACGCCCTGAATGTAGGCGCGGCCGAGGCGGCCGACCCACTGGGGTGAGCCGCCGAAGCTTCGCACGCCCAGGTCAGCCGCCTGGACGCGACCGGGAGCGGTGAGCGTATCGAGGGAGGGGCCGGGAAGCATATTGACGCCCACCGACGCCAATTCCTGGCCTGTGATGCGCCCGGCGGCCTGGCTGTTGCTCTC
>JAHCIE010000239.1 GCA_026129385.1 Anaerolineae bacterium | reverse complement strand
GAGCGAAATCTACCGCCTGCTAAACGACCTGGCCCAGCAGGGCAAATCCATCATCATGATCTCGTCGGAGTTGCCTGAGATTCTGCGTATGAGCCATCGCGTCCTCGTCATGTGCGAGGGGCGCATCACCGGCGAGCTGACCAGCGCCGACGCCACCCAAGAGAGCATCATGCGCTTCGCCACTCAGCGCGCCCCCGTCGCAACCGCCGAGCCAGCCACCGCCTAGCCGCCAACGGAGAATCATCACCTATGCAAGCCCAAGCGCCCGCTGTTCAATCCAAGTCGCTGTTCCGCTCGGACGCCATGCAGCGTCTGCTGGCCTTTGGCGCGCTCATCGTCCTATTCATCGTCTTCTCCCTGTTGTCGCCCAACTTCCTCCAGTTCGACAACATCGTCGGCATTCTCCTGGCAACCTCGGTCAACGGTATCCTCGCCCTGGGTGTGACCTTCGTCATCATCAGCGGCGGCATCGACCTGTCGGTCGGCACAGTCATGACGCTGTCGGCGGTCATGACCGGCGTCTTCATCACCATGTGGGGATTGCCCATCCCCCTGGGCATCCTGGCCGGGCTGGGCACGGGCGCGTTGTGCGGCCTCGTCAACGGTACGGTCATCTCGCGCATGAAGATCCCGCCCTTCATCGCCACGCTGGGCATGTTCTACATCTCGCGCGGCCTGGCGCTCATCTTCTCCGGGCTAAAGCCTGTCTACTTCAACGACACACCTATCTTCCGCGACCTCGCCATGGGCTCAATCCTGGGTGCGATCATTCCCGGCTTCGATATCCCCAACGCCGTGCTCATCATGTTCGGCGCGGCCCTCGTCGCCGCCTTCATCTTAAACCGCACCGTACTGGGCCGCTACACCTTCGCCATCGGCAGCAACGAGGAGGCCACGCGCCTGTCAGGCGTCAACGTTGCCTTCTGGAAGACGTCCATCTACGCCCTGTGTAGCGCGTTCGCCGGCCTGGGCGGCGTCGTCATCGCCTCGCGCCTCAATTCCGCCCAACCCGCCCTCGGCGCCGGCTACGAGTTGGACGCCATCGCCGCCGCCGTCATCGGCGGCACGTCGCTGAGCGGCGGTGAGGGAACGATCCTGGGCACGGTCATCGGCGCGTTCCTCATCAGCACCCTGACCAATGGCCTGCGCATTCTATCGGTACCCCAGGAGTGGCAGATCGTCGTGACGGGCTGTATCCTGATCCTGGCCGTCTTCCTGGACATCCTCCGCCGGCGGCAGCGCTAAGCCTGGCGGGGGCAGCCTTCCTACGTTTGTTAGCTCCACAGTGGAGCTTAGCAATATCCTCACTATGACATCAAAGAGGAGAAAGGACACTCGGTATGAAATCCCTGAAGTTCGTTGCCGTTCTCGCCAGCCTGGTGGCCATCCTGGGCCTATTGGCGGCGTGCTCGCCGGCGCAACAAGCCGCCGTCCAGCAGGCCGCCCCGACCGCCGCCGCCGCCGCCAAGGCCGTCGCGCCCACCGTGGCCGCTGCTGCCGCCGCCAAGACCGGCGACATGTACATCCCCGTCATCTCGAAGGGCTTCCAGCACCAGTTCTGGCAGGCGGTGAAGCAAGGCTCCGAGAAGGCAGCCAAGGACCTCGGCGTCCGTATCACCTTCGAAGGCCCAGAGAGCGAGTCCCAGGTCGACAAGCAGATTGAGATGCTCCAGGCGGCTATCGACAAGAAGCCCGCCGCCATCTGCTTCGCCGCGCTGGACTCCAAGGCCGCCATCCCGCTACTGGAGAAGGCCAAGGCCGCCAACATTCCGGTCATTGGCTTTGACTCGGGCGTCGATAGCGACATCGTCAAGACGACGGCCGCCACGGACAACATCGCCGCCGCCGCCGCCGCCGCCGACAAGATGGCCGCGCTGATCGGTAACGAAGGCGAGATCGCAGTCATCGTCCACGACCAGACCAGCCGTACCGGCATCGACCGCCGCGACGGCTTCGTCAACCGCATCAAGGAGAAGTACCCCAACATCAAGATCGTCGACATCCAGTATGGCGGCGGCGACCAGCTCAAGTCCACCGACCTGGCCAAGGCGATTCTCCAGGCCCGCCCCAACCTCAAGGGCTTCTTTGGCGCGAACGAGGGGTCCATCATCGGTGTCCTCAACGCCGTCAAAGAACTGAAGAAGGAAGGCAAGGTCGTGGTCATTGGCTACGACTCCGGGAAGCAGCAGATCGACGCCATCAAGGCAGGCACTGAGGCCGGCGCCATCACCCAGGACCCCATCGGCATCGGCTACAAGTGCGTCGAGGCCGCTGTCAAGGCCGTCAAGGGCGAGACGCTGCCCAAGACCATCGACACCGGCTTCCACTGGTACGACAAGACCAACATCGACTCCGACCAGATCAAGCCACTCCTGTACAACTAACGGGCGCCGCCCAAGCCCGACAGGGAGAAGAGGGGCTGGCCGCTCTGGACGGTCCCTCTTCTCTGCAGGGAGCAAGGAGATTCGCTGGTGCGCATCGACTCCCATCAGCATTTCTGGCGCTACAATCGAATCGAATATGGCTGGATGGGTGACACTCTTGCCAACCTGCGGCGCGATTTCCTGCCCACCGACCTGAAGCCTCTCCTGGCCGCCACGGATTTCGATGGCACGCTCGCCGTGCAGGCCAGACAGACCCTGGCCGAGACAGAATGGTTGCTGGACCTGGCAGATCGATTCGACTTCATCAAGGGGGTGGTCGGCTGGGTCGATCTGCGCTCGCCCCACGTCGACGCGCAACTTGACCAGGTATCACGCCATCCGAAGCTGCGGGGGATACGCCACGTCGTCCACGATGAGCCAGACGACCGCTTCATGCTCGGCGCTGATTTCCTGGCGGGCCTTAACCAGTTGCGGGGCTTTGGCCTGACCTACGACCTGCTATTATTGCCCAGGCATCTGCCCATCGCTGCGGAAGTCATACGCCGCTTCCCTCGCCAGCATTTTGTGTTGGATCACATCGCCAAGCCACCCATCAAGGACCACCACATCGACGCATGGGAGCGTGACCTGCGGCAACTGGCGGGCTTCGACAACGTATTCTGCAAGCTATCGGGCATGGTGACCGAGGCCGACTGGCGGCAGTGGCAGCCAGGCGACTTCGATCCATACCTGGATATTGTATTCGACGCCTTTGGCGTCGAGCGGCTGATGTTTGGCTCCGACTGGCCTGTCTGCACCGTCGCCGCTGACTACGAGCAGGTGGTCGGCCTGGCAGAAGACTACGTCGCTCGCCGCGCGCCCCACGCCCACGATGCAATTTTCGGCGGCACAGCGGCAACAGTCTATGGATTAACCAAGTGAGAATGCCATGCTATCGACCGGCTTAGGCGAGACGAGCCGCTTCTTGAGTGAGGCGGAGATTGAGCGCGTCGTGGCCGAAGGTCTGGCCGCCCTGCCGTTGGCCGGGCAGCGGGTGTTGGTCCTGATCCCTGACCACACCCGCACCATGCCATTGCCCCTGTTCTTCCGCCTGCTGACACGGCATCTGGCGGGGCGAGCCAGCGCCCTCGACTTCCTGGTGGCCCTGGGTACACACCCCCCCCTCGACGAGGCGAGCCTGCTACGCCTGGCGGGCATCACGGCCGAGGAGAAGGCAACGACGTATCGGGACGTCCACCTCTTCAACCACGCCTGGGATGACCCCGCCGCCCTGGCAGATTTGGGCGTCATCCCCGCCGCTGATATCGCTGCCCTCAGCCAGGGCATGTTGCGCCAGGACGTGCCGGTACGCCTCAACAAGCGCGTTCTCGACTACGACCACATCCTCATCTGTGGCCCGGTCTTCCCCCACGAGGTCGTCGGGTTCTCCGGCGGCAACAAGTACTTTTTCCCCGGCATCGCCGGGCCTGACATTATCGACTTCACCCACTGGCTGGGCGCACTCATCACCTCCTACGATATTATCGGAACGCGGGACACGCCCGTACGGCGCGTCATCGACCGCGCCGCATCCCTCATCCCCCGCCCGCGCCATGCCCTATGTAGCGTCGTCAGCCACGACGGTGTGTCGGGCGTCTTCTGCGGCACGCCCGAGGCAGCTTACGCCGCCGCCGCCGACCTGTCCGCCCAGGTCCACATCAAGTGGGTAGATCAGCCCTACCGCACCGTGCTATCCGTGCTGCCGAGCATGTACGACGAGCTATGGGTCGGCGGCAAAGGCATGTATAAGCTGGAGCCTGTCGTCGCCGACGGCGGCGAGCTCATCATCTACGCGCCCCATATCAAGGAAATCAGCGTGACCCACGGCGCGGCGATCCGGGCCGTCGGCTATCACGTGCGCGACTATTTCGTCAAGCAATGGGGCCAGTTCCAGGACTATCCCTGGGGTGTCCTGGCCCACTCGACCCACGTGCGCGGTGTAGGCACATACGAAAACGGTATCGAGCGCCCACGCATCCAGGTCACCCTGGCGACGGGCATCCCCGAGGACGAGTGCCGCGCCGTGAACCTGGGCTACCGTGACCCGGCGACCATTGACCCGTCCGCGTGGGCGGGCCGCGAGGCCGAGGGCCTCCTGGTCGTGCCACGCGCGGGCGAGTATCTGTACCGCCTCAAGGACAAAACCCATTCGACCCTTCCGTCCACAATGAAGGTGAACCCATGACCCAGTCTGCCCCTATCCCGACCGCCTGGAGCATCGGCGGCCTGCCCAAGATCGGCATCCGCCCGGCCATCGACGGGCGACGGCGCGGCGTGCGCGAGTCCCTGGAAGCGCCAACGATGGGCATGGCCCGCGCCACGGCCGACTTCCTGAGCGCCCACCTGCGCTACCCGACGGGCCAGCCCGTCGAGTGCGTCATCGCCGACACCTGTATCGGCGGCGTGGCGGAGGCGGCCCAGTGCGCCGAGAAGTTCGCCCGCGCCGGGGTCGGCCTGACCATCACCGTCACCCCCTGCTGGTGCTACGGCTCCGAGACAATGGACATGGATCCGCTGATGCCCACGGCCGTGTGGGGCTTCAACGGCACGGAGCGCCCCGGCGCGGTGTACCTGGCCGCCGTGCTGGCCGGCCACAACCAGAAGGGGCTGCCCGCCTTCAGCATCTATGGCCACGACGTGCAAGACCTGGGCGACCCTGCTATCCCCGACGACGTGCAGGAGAAATTGCTGCGCTTCGCCCGCGCCGGGCTGGCCGTGGCGATGATGCGCGGCAAGTCGTACCTGTCCATCGGCGGCACGTCGATGGGCATCGCTGGCTCCATCGTCGACCAGCCCTTCTTCGAGACGTACCTCGGCATGCGCGTTGAGGTCGTCGACATGAGCGAGTTGACCCGCCGCATCGACGAGAACCTGTTTGACCAGGCGGAGTACGAGCATGCCCTGGCCTGGACGAAGCAAAACTGCGCCGAGGGCCGCGAGTACAACCCGCCCGCCTTCCAGCGCAGCCGCGAGCAGAAGGATCGCGACTGGGAGACGTCGGTCAAGATGGCCCTCATCGCCCGCGACCTGATGGTCGGCAACCCGCGCCTGCGCGAGCTGGGCTACGGCGAAGAGGCCAACG
>JAHCIE010000238.1 GCA_026129385.1 Anaerolineae bacterium | reverse complement strand
CATCCTGGAAATCGCCGAGCGCATGTGTGACCGTGTTGGTATCATCGAGCACGGGCAGCTCATCGCCGAGGGCAGTGTCGCCGACCTACGCTCGCGGCGAGGTGGGGCGCAAAGCCTCGAGGATGTCTTCCTGGAATTGACGGGCGGGGCGGACTACGCCGAGTTGGCGCGGGTCTTGTCGTGACGGCGCTGGTGACTGCGACGCTGACGCTCCTCGAATCGGGCGCACGTATTCGGTGGAACCAGGTGCGCCGCTCGTCGTGGCGTTACATCTTGGGCTGGACGATCTTTATCATCTTCATGGCCGGTTTGGCGATAACCTTCGCGCTGGCGATCAATGTCTCGGTGCGGCTGGCAGGCCGCACGGGAAGCACGCCCGATCTGACAGCCGTGCCGGGCGGTCTCTTGGTGGGGGTGTGGTTCTTCACCTTCGTGACCGGCTTCGGCGTTTCCCTGTCGGCCTTATATCTCGCCAACGACCTGGAACTGCTGATGGCGGCCCCCGTGCCCATCCATGCTGTCTTCAGCGCCAAGCTCTTCCAGGCCAGCCTGCCCACCTACCTGTTCGTGGCGCTCCCAGCCCTACCGTCTCTATGGGCCTATGGCCTGGCGCAACACTATAACCCGCTGTATTTCGTCGGCGTCCTGACGGTGCTGGTCCTTCTGCCCGCGCTGCCGGTGGGACTGGCGGCCCTGGCCGTTATGGCGGTGGTGCGCGTCGTTCCGGCCAGGCGTGTGGCGGAGATTCTCGGCCTGGTGGTGGCGGTGACGAGCGTTGCTTTCTCGCTGTGGGGGCAAGGGGCCAGCGCGGGCGCGTTCGGCGCGCTGCGCCCCACTTCCATCACCCGTAACATTGCCCAACTCGACATTCCTTTCACCCCCCCCAGTCTGGCGGGCCACGGCCTGGTGGCGCTGGGGAATGGGGATTGGGAGGGCGCGGCGCGCGGGTTGGGAGCTTTCGCCGCTCTATCCATCGCGGGCTTCGCCGTTGCCCTGGACGCCTCAGCCTCGCTGTACTACTCCGGCTGGGCCAAGATGCGATCGGGGGCGGGGCGAGGGCGTCGCTTGCGGCCCACGGCGGCCCCGTCGCCACTGGCCGCCTGGGCAGCCCATCCCGTCCCGGCCATTGTCCTGCGCGACTGGCTGGTCATTCCGCGCGACCTGTCCAACATCGTTCAGGTGCTGGCGCCGCTGGCCTTTAGCGTGTTCTGGGCCTGGCAGTTGCTGCGCCTTCCTGCGCGCCTGGCGACCGACTCGACATTAGCGCCCCTCGTGCCCACCATGAGCACCCTGGCGACGGCGATGGTCACTGGCCTGGTCTTCACGCGCTTTGCCTTGACTGGCATCAATCGTGAGGGGAAGGCAGCGTGGCTGCTGCGCGCCGCGCCTGTCTCACCCTGGCAGTGGCTGTGGGCCAAGTTCCTGGTAGCCTACCTGCCCTTCGTTGCCCTCGGCCTGGCCCTGACCCTGGGCCTGGGCGTGGCCATGGGAGCCAGCAGCGCCGACATCATCCAGAGCGCGCTGACCCTGGTCCTGGTGGGGGCGGGCATCATGGGCCTGGCGGTGGGCATCGGCGGTGCGGCCGTCCGCTTCGATTGGAGCAATCCCCACCAGATGGTAGGCTACGCGCCGAGCGTTATCGCCCTGGCCGCGTACACGGTCTACGGCATGGCTGTTATCGCCTTGCTGGGCGTGGCGCGGCTGGCGGCTTTTCTCTGGCCGCCGGTGGCCGTGTTTGCCTGGGCGGGGAGCCTCGTCCTGGCGGTGGCGCTGACGATGGGAGCGGTCCTGCTCCCGCTGTGGGTAGCCGCCGAGCGGCTGCGCAATCTAGACTAGCTTTGCCTGTTTGGACGCACCGCGCTATAATCCGCCCTGACGACCTTCCCCGCGACGGAGCTATGCTATGCAGATACTCGAGGAGCGCGTGTATCGAGGGCCGAACCCGTATGGGTATCGGCCTCTGATCCGCCTGACAATTGACCTGGAAGAGCTTGAGGACTATCCGACTACGAAGCTGCCGGGCTTTACGGACAGGCTCATCGAGTTGATGCCCAGCCTCTACGACCATCGCTGTTCCTATGGCGAGCCGGGCGGATTCATCCGCCGCATGCGTGAGGGAACATGGATGGGTCACGTGATTGAGCACGTGGCTCTGGAGCTGCAATGCCTCGCCGGCACGCCGGTGACGTTCGGCAAGTCGCGCACGGTGCCCTGGAATACGCTGCCTGCCGAGCTTCGTGCGCGCAAGGAGGCGCTGCTACTGTCGCCGTCCGCTACGCTTGAGGAAGTCGAGCACGTTCACCTTAACCACGGTGTCTACTACGTCGTGTACTCGTACCAGGAGGAGAAGGTGGGCGTGGCGGCCGGCGAGCTAGCGCTGAGACTGGTCCGTTCGCTGTTACCACCTGATCTGCCGAGTGCGCTGCCGGCGTTCGAGGCCCGCGCCGAGCAGGAGAATCTGGCCCGTCTCGCCGATCGCCTGGCTTTCGGTCCCAGCACGGCATCCCTGGTCGAGGCGGCGCGCCGCCGAGGCATCCCCTCGATTCGCCTCAACGAGCGGAGCCTGGTCCAGTTTGGCTACGGCAAGTACCAGAAGCGCATTCAGGCGACGGTCACGTCTGAGACACGCCATATCGCCGTCGACGTTGCCCAAGACAAGGAATTGACGCGCCAATTGCTGGAGGACGTGGGCCTACCCGTGCCCCGCCAGCAGGTGGTGGAGACAGAAGAGGCCGCCGTGGAGGCTGCGCTGGACCTGGGGTTTCCTGTCGTCACCAAGCCCCTCGACGCCAGTCACGGCCGGGGCGTGTCGCTCAACCTGAACACGGTGGATGAGGTGCGGGCGGGTTTCCACGCGGCGGCCCTGCACCGCGATGAAATCATCGTCGAGACGTTCCTGGAGGGCAAGGACCATCGTATCCTGGTCGTCAACGGCGAGGTCATCGCCGTGGCCGAGCGCGTGCCGGGGCATGTGGTCGGCGACGGCGTGAACAGCATCCGCGAGTTGGTCGAGACCGTCAACCGCGACCCGCGACGCGGCGTTGGCCATGAGAAGGTGCTGACGCGCATCGAGATCGACCGCCAGGCGGAGCGGTTGATGCGCCAGGCGGGCATGACTCTCGATAGCGTTCTGCCGGCCGGCCAGGTTTTGTACCTGCGCTCGACGGGCAACCTGTCGACGGGCGGCACGGCCATCGACCGCACCGATGACACCCACTACGACAACCTCGAAATTGCCCGTCTGGCCGCCAAGGTCATCGGCCTGGACGTGGCGGGCATCGACCTGATTACGCCCGATATCTCGCGCTCGGTGCGCGACGTGGGCGGTGGCATCGTCGAGGTCAACGCCGCGCCCGGCTTCCGCATGCACGTCGCGCCCAGCGAGGGCCAGCCGCGCGACGTGGCCAGTCCGGTGATCGACATGTTGTTTCCGGCGGGCACACCGTCGCGCATCCCCATCGCCGCGATTACGGGCACCAACGGCAAGACCACGACGGCGCGCATGACCGCGCATATCCTGAAGATGGCAGGCAAGCGCGTCGGCCTGACGACGACGGACGGCATCTACATCAACGGTGAGCGGTACTTGAAGGGCGACATGACGGGGCCGTGGAGCGCGCGCATGGTGCTCAAGGATCCGACCGTCGAGGTGGCTGTGCTAGAGACGGCGCGGGGCGGCATCCTGCGGGAGGGGTTGGGCTACGACCGTAGCGACGTGGGCTGCGTGCTCAACATCTCCGCCGACCACCTGGGTCTGCGCGGCGTCGAGACGCTGGAAGACCTGGCGACGGTGAAGCAACTGGTGGTCGAGGTGGTGCGCGACGATGGCTGGTCGGTGCTGAATGCTGACGACCCACTGGTGGCGAGTATGCGCGAGGAGGCGGCGGGCCGCATCGTCTACTTTACCATGAACCCACGCAACGAACTGGTGCGCGAGCACATCGCCCAGGGCGGGCGGGCGGTGGTGCTGGAAGAGGGTGTCAACGGCCAGCGTATCACCCTCTACGACGGTGAACGTTATATTCCCGTGCTGTGGACGCACCTCATCCCGGCTACCTTTGAGGGCGCGGTTCTGTTCAACGCCCAGAATGCGATGGCCGCCACGGCTATCACGTATGCGATGGGTGTCTCGCTGGAGAACATTCGCCAGGGGCTGCGGACCTTCTCCACGACCTTCTTCCAGGCGCCGGGCCGCCTCAACGTCTTCGACCAGTACGAGTTTCGCGTTGTGGTGGACTATGCCCACAATGCCGCTGCCGTGCGCGCCCTGACCGAGGCGGTGCAGCGCATGCGCCGGCCCGGCGGGCGAATCATCGGCGTCATCGGCATGCCGGGCGACCGCCGCGATCAGGACATCCTGGAGGTGGGCGAGCTGGCCGGGCGGGCCTTCGATGAGGTGGTCATCAAAGAGGACGATAGCCGCCGCGGGCGCACGCCGGGCGAGATCGCCGGCCTGCTGCGCGAGGGCGCGCTGCGAGCGGGTATGCTGGACAGCTACATCGATATCGTGATCGACGAGCTAGAGGCGGTGCGTTATGCTCTGATGCGGGCGCAGCGCGACGACATGGTGGTCATCCTGGCCGACGACATCACCGGTGTGTGGAAGTCGGTCATCTACTTCCGGCGCGGTACCAACCCGCGCCCCCTCGACGACGGCCATCTGCAATTGGGCGGCGAGGGCGACCTGGGGTAGGGGGTTCTTCAAACCGTGATCTAATGGGTGAAGGACGTGTCGAACAAGGGTGGCGAAAGAGGACGAGAATGACCGCAGAGAAGGCATCGCTGGATCATCTGATTCGACGTATCGATGCTATGATGGTGGAGTTGGCGGCCCTTCGAGACGAGTTGCAGACCCTCGTCGCGCATGAGCCGACAGGGGAAGTGCTCGCGGACGCGCTGTACGGTGTGTTAGGCCACGGCAGTGACCATGAGTACGAGCTAGTAGACGACTGGGAGCGGTTTGCATGACAGTCGCCTACGTAGACGCCGCCGAGACGCGCTTCTATCTTGACACGATGATTCCCTACGCCTTGCTGCGAGGGACAAACGTCACGGCCCAGACTCTATTCCGTAGCATAGAAGCGGGCGCCCTCACCGCCTACACCTCAATCCTGACCTTCGACGAGTTGGTTTATCGGCTAGTCCTGGCCTTGATCCGCGACAATCTCCCCGGTTCACCCCTCGACCATCTCCGTCAAGACGAGCGCACAAGGTTGGCGCGATTCGGGCCAGCCGTGTCGACTCAGCTGCGACGGTTGGCAAGCTTTCCCAACCTGCACCTTGTGCCCGTCTGGGTCGAGGATGTCGGCGCCATGATGGATGCAATGGACCAGTATCAGTTGCGCCCCCGCGACAGCCTCCATCTAGCAGCCATGCAGCGAGTTGGCTGTTTCAGCCTTCTGAGCCATGACGCGCACTTCGACGCGGTGCGCCATATTCGCCGCTATACCTTGTGATTCAGGCTCGTCCCGTGCCGAGGAGGACGGGATGCGAACGAAAGTAACGGAGCTAG